>JAZNFL010000332.1:0-5517 GCA_045589135.1 Christensenellaceae bacterium | reverse complement strand
CCGAGTTCAAGTCGGATAACATATTTGCCGTAACCGAGCTTTTAAGAAGGGGCGTTACGGTAGAGAAAATACACGAGGTAACTAAGATTACCGAGCTTTTCCTTGAGTGCTTTAAGCGTATAGTCGATATGGAAAATATCCTTAAAGAAAAGAAGGGTGATTTAGTTGCGCTAAAATCTGCTAAGGTGCTTGGTTTCTCAGATCCCTATATTGCAAAGCTTTGGGGATTAAAGGAGCTTGACGTTTACAACCTCAGAAAGCAAAATGGCATAAAGCCCGTATTCAAAATGGTTGACACCCTGTATAGCGGAGCGTACATTCCTTACTTCTATTCTTCGTACTTAGGTGAGAACAAGTCCATTTTGACCGAAAAGAAAAAGGCAGTCGTTTTAGGCGCAGGACCTATCAGAATAGGACAGGGCGTAGAGTTCGATTATTCAACCGTTCATGCAGTACAAACCATCAAAAAGTCGGGCTATGAGGCGATTATCATTAATAATAACCCTGAAACGGTATCTACCGACTATACGACTGCGGATAAGCTTTACTTCGAGCCGTTAACGCCCGAGGACGTAATGAACATAGTAGAATTTGAGTGCCCCGAAGGCGTTATAGCTTCTCTCGGCGGTCAGACTGCGATCAACCTTGCAGAGCCTCTTATGAACAGAGGTGTTGAAATTATCGGTACCGATTGCGACGCTATCGACAAAGCTGAAAACAGAGATAGATTTGAAAAGCTCTTAAAGGACCTTAACATACCTCAACCCGAGGGTAGGGCTGTTACCAAGATAGAAGACGGTGTTGCGGCCGCTGCTAAAATCGGCTATCCCGTACTCGTAAGACCTAGCTTCGTTTTAGGTGGAAGAGCAATGCAGATAGTTCATAACGAAGCACAACTTCGCCACTATCTTAAAACTGCAGTAGAAATCGACGAAGACAGACCTGTACTCGTAGACAAATATATAATCGGTAAAGAAGTAGAGATCGATGCGATTTGCGACGGAAGAGACGTTTTCGTTCCGGGTATTATGGAACTCGTCGAAAGAACGGGTATTCACTCCGGCGACTCTATCAGCGTATATCCTACTTTTAGCATATCCAACAAGGTAAAGGGAATAATTCTCCAATACGCAAAGAAGTTGGGTTTGGGTATAGGCATTAAAGGTCTTTACAACATACAGTTTATCGTAGACAAAAACGACAAGGTGTTTATCATAGAAGTAAACCCTCGTTCTTCAAGAACCGTACCTTTCCTTTCTAAGGCAACGGGATATAGTTTAGCGGATATTGCAACCGAAGTAATTTTAGGCAAGAGCCTTAAAGAACAAGGAATATTCGATATTTATCCGGAAGAAAAGAAGAGATGGTACGTCAAAGTTCCGGTATTCTCTTTCAATAAGATAAGAGGTCTCGACGCATATCTTTCTCCCGAAATGAAGTCTACCGGAGAAGCAATCGGATACGACGACAAACTCAACAGAGCATTCTATAAAGCTTTACAAGCTTCCGGAATGCATCTCCAAAACTACGGAACGGTTCTCGCAACCATTGCTGACAACGACAAAGAAGAAGCTCTTCCTTTAATAAGAAGATTCTATAACTTAGGATTTAATATCGAAGCAACGGAAGGAACGGCTATGTTCTTAAAAGAAAACGGCATACGCACGCACGTTCTCGGAAAGATTAGCGAAGGTAGCGAAGAAATTCCTGAATCCATACGTCAAGGACATATTGCATACGTAATAAATACGAGTAACGCAGGTTCTGCAGACCAAGAGAGCGACGGACATAAGCTCAGAAGATACGCTACCGAAAACAACGTAACGATATTTACTTCGCTCGATACGGTAAGAGTAATGCTCGACGTTTTAGAAGAAACGACTCTTTGTATTTCTACTATAGACGCTTAAGGAGATTTTAATGAAGCAGAGTTTTTATACCATAACCGAAAACGTCCCGCTTACTTCTAACGTTATGCGAATGAAGTTAAAAGGGGATACTCAAGGAATCTGTGCGGGACAGTTTATAAATATTAAAATAGATGGGTTTTATTTAAGAAGACCTATATCCGTATGCGACGTAAACGAAGAAGAAATAACTATAATCTATAAGGTCGTTGGCAAAGGAACGGAAAAATTGCAAACCTTAAAAGAAGGAGAGTTAGACGTGTTGACGCAACTCGGAAACGGTTACGATTTAAGCGTAAGTGGAGATAGACCTTTGATGATTGGTGGCGGTGTAGGAGTTCCTCCTTTATATCTTGCGACAAAACAACTTATAGCTCAAGGCAAAAATGTATCGGTTATACTTGGATTTAATACAAAGGACGAGGTTTTTTACCAAGAAGAATTTAAGGCTTTGGGCGCAGACGTAACCGTTGCCACGGTAGACGGAAGCATGGGAGTAAAAGGTTTCGTTACAGACGCAATGAAGGACAAAGATTATACTTATTTTTATACTTGTGGTCCGGAACCAATGTTAAAAGCTGTTTTTTCGGCTTCTAAAACGCAAGGACAATTGAGCTTCGAAGAGCGTATGGGTTGTGGCTTTGGCGCATGTATGGGATGTTCTTGTAAAACCATTTACGGAAATAAAAGAATTTGCAAAGAAGGTCCCGTTCTTCGCAAGGAGGAAATTTTATGGAACAGTTAAAAGTCAATCTTTGCGGGATAGAGCTCGATAACCCAATTATACCTGCAAGTGGAACTTTCGGTTACGGATACGAATTTGCGGATTTATATGATATAAATATTTTAGGGACGTTTTCTTTTAAAGGAACGACAAAAGAACCGAGATTTGGAAATCCAACCCCAAGAATCGCAGAATGTCCTTCCGGAATGCTCAACGCCGTAGGTTTACAAAACCCCGGCGTAGAGAAGGTAATTTTAGAAGAACTTCCTAAACTTAAACAGTGTTTTAATAAAAAAGTAATGGCAAACGTAAGCGGATTTTCTTTGGAAGAATACGTTTACACTTGTCAAAAGTTAGATCAAGAAGACCAAGTAGGCTGGTTAGAAGTCAACGTAAGTTGTCCTAACGTCCACGGCGGTGGTATGAGTTTTGGAACGACGGCAAAAGGTGCGGCGGAAGTAACGGCAGCCGTAAAAAAACAAGTTAAAAAGCCGGTAATAATAAAACTTTCTCCAAACGTTACGGATATCGTGTCCATTGCAAAAGCGTGCGAAGACGCAGGGGCAGACGGAATAAGCCTTATAAATACCCTTTTGGGTATGCGTATAGATTTAAACCGCAGAAAACCTCTTCTTGCAAACGTTACGGGAGGGTATTCCGGCAGTGCGGTTTTCCCCGTTGCCGTAAGAATGGTTTACCAAGTGGCAAAAGCCGTAAATATTCCCGTAGTCGGTATGGGTGGGGTAAGCACGGCAGAAGACGTCATAGAGATGATGCTTGCAGGGGCAACTGCCGTAGAGGTAGGAGCTGCAAATCTTGTAAATCCATACGCTAGTAAACAAATAATAGAAGATTTACCGTTGGTAATGAAAAAATACAGAATAAATAGCCTTTCAGAAATTATAGGAGGATGTAAATAATGGCAAAAGACGTAATAATCGCTTGCGATTTTGACGGAAAAGAAAAAACTTTAGCGTTTTTAGATAAGTTTACGGATAGAAAACCGTACGTAAAAATCGGTATGGAACTTTATTATTCCGCAGGTCCGGAAATCGTTAAAGAAATTAAAAAAAGAGGACATAAAATATTCCTCGATCTTAAACTCCACGATATTCCTAACACCGTAAAAAAATCCATGGCGGTTTTATCCGGTCTTGACGTAGACATGTGCAATTTACACGCAAGCGGAACGGTAAGAATGATGCAAGCAGCTTTAGAAGGTTTAACCCGTCCTGACGGAACGAGACCTCTTCTTATTGCCGTAACGCAACTTACCTCTACCGACTCAGAGAGCCTTAAAGAAGATTTACTTATAGATAAGCCAATGGACGAAGTAGTAATGCACTATGCGTTAAACGCTAAAAAAGCAGGGCTTGACGGAGTAGTTTGTTCTCCTTTAGAAGCAGGAAAGGTTCATCAAGTTTGTGGAGAAACCTTCCTTACTATTACCCCGGGCGTTCGTTTTGCTGGTGGGGACGTAGGAGATCAAAAGAGAGTTATGACTCCTTCGCAAGCAAGAGAAATAGGTTCGGACTATATTGTAGTAGGCAGACCTATAACTGCTGCAGAAGATCCCGTAGAAGCATACAACAGATGCGTTGCAGATTTCTTGGGATGAAGTTTATCTTTTTCGATTTAGACGGTACTTTAACCGATCCGCAAGAAGGAATAACAAATTCTGTTAAATACGCGTTGGATAAGTTTGGGATATCCGTTAGCGATAAAACCGTATTATTTCCGTTTATCGGACCACCTCTTATAGATAGTTTTAAGCAGTTTTACGGGTTTTCAGAAGAAGATGCAGAACTTGCAGTAAAGTATTACAGAGAGTATTTTTCGGTCAAAGGTAAGTTCGAAAACGAGGTTTATTTAGGGATAACCGACGCTTTAAAGAATTTGACGCAATCAGGATATAAGTTGGTTTTGGCTACGTCCAAGCCGGAGATTTTTGCGCAAGAGATATTAGAGTTTTTTAATTTAAAAAAATATTTTTATTGCGTTTGCGGAGCGTCTATGGATGCTTCGAGAAACAAAAAAGAAGAAGTAATAGCTTACGCTTTGCAAAAAACACAAGCAAAAAAAGAAGATTGTATAATGGTTGGGGACAGACGTTTCGACGTTATAGGAGCGCATTTTAACGGTATAAAAGCTTTGGGCGTAACTTACGGTTACGGAGATAAAAAGGAGCTTTTAGAAGCAGGTGCGGACTATTTGGTCGAAAGCGTTTGCATGCTCGAAGAATTTTTAATAAAAAGAATACAGGAGAATTAATTATGGAAAAGTTGATAGCAAAAGATTTATTGTCGATCAAAGCAGTTTTCTTCCGTCCGGAAGAACCTTTTACTTGGGCTAGCGGAATTAAAAGCCCCGTATATTGCGATAACAGACTTACTTTAACCGCTCCTACCGTAAGAAACGACGTAGAAAACGGTCTTGCAAAATTGATAAAAGAATACTATCCACAAGCAGAAGTTTTAATGGGTACGTCTACCGCAGGTATTGCTCATGCAGCTATTACCGCTCATATTTTAGGTATGCCTATGGGTTACGTTCGTTCCGGTGCTAAAGACCACGGAAGACAAAATCAAATAGAAGGTAAGTTAGAAGCAGGACAAAAAGTCGTAGTCGTAGAAGACCTTATTTCTACCGGTGGTAGCGTAATAGAGGTTGTAAACGTTTTAAGAGAGGCAGGAGCAGAAGTCCTTGGCGTCGTAAGTATCTTTACTTACGGCATGAAGAAAGGTTTAGAAAGACTTGCAGAGGCTAACGTTAAAAACGTATCTTTGACAAACTTCGACGTAATAGCACAAACTGCTGCAGAAGAAGGATATATAAAAGAAGAAGACGTAGCAAGATTAATTCAGTTTAGAAACAATCCTTCTGACG
>JAZNFL010000331.1:0-2962 GCA_045589135.1 Christensenellaceae bacterium | reverse complement strand
TCTTTTTTTTACGCTTAAAAAATCAAAAGGTAGGGTTAGTTATAAGAGTGATAAATTTATAATAATTTAAGGTTTTATACGCAGTAGTTGTCGATGACGAACTTAATTGCGTTTTGTTCGTTAGAAACCTCTAAAACTACGTCCGCACTTTGCTTTGCGACTTCTTCTGCGTTGCTTACGGCTATTCCAAGACCTGCACGCATTAGCATTGCACAATCGTTTCCTGCATCTCCCACGGCAACTACGTCTTTTGCCGTATAGCCGTAATAATTTGCTATTGCATCGACGGCAGAAGCTTTGCTTACGTCCGGATGAGTTATTTCTATATGTACGGGGTTGCTTCTTACAATTTTAAATTTTTGTCCAAATTTTAATTGCAATACCTCGTACGTTGCGTCTATTATTTTAGGATCGTCAAAGACGAGAAGCTTAGACGTGTCCTTTTTTACGAGTTTAAAATGTTCAGACAGCTTTTGGTCTACAACCGTTGCGACGATATTGCTCATTTTTTCGTAAGCAGAGGTGTTTTCCGTCCTGTGGTCGATGATAAGTTTGTTGTCGTAATAAGCTTGTACGTAGGCACCGCAAGACTGAATTTCTTCTAAGAGTTCTACGGCGTCGGCATTTAAAATAGGGCGGTTTACAATAATTTCTTTAGTGTCGAGATTAATAACTTCTGCACCGTTAAAACACGCCATAACTCCTTTTACGCAATACCTATCCAAAACGTGCAAAATACCCATGCGCATTCTTCCCGTACAAACGCAAAAGATTCCGCCTCTAGAAATAAACTCGTTTATTGCTTTTAAGTTTTCTATAGAGATAGAACTCTCCCCACAAGAGAGAGTTCCGTCAAAGTCGGTTATTAAAATTTTATACTTCATAGACCTTTTTCCTGTAGTAAATACGCAAAACGTACGTCGTAATCGTAACAAGTAGTAAAACCCAAGCTATAATGCTTACAGAAAGCGGAAGGTTAGCCGTTTTACTGCAAACGAGAATAATTATACAAGCAGTAGTATCTAAAAATAAGGCGAAGTCCGAAATTTTAATCTCGGTAGATTTAAGGTTTATTCCGGTAAATACTATGGTTGAAACGTATAGTAAGCTTGCGGCAATATAATTAAATATTATAAAGCCCATATTGGTTTTTTGTGGGTTAAATACGTACTGTGTATGAGCAAAAAGATAAAACACTGCGATTTCTATACCGATAGCCGTAACTATGGTGTGTATTCCAAATTTAGAAAAAAAGCTATATAGATAGTTTATAAAAGCGTTTTCGGAATAAAAGATATCTTCTGCGGCGTACTCTCTTACAAAGATTCTTAAAAGATACAATAAGACTACCAATATTACCGCAATGGCGGATAAAGTAAGTCTAAACTCGTTAAATGCAATATTGTAATAAATGGCCGTGCTTACAAAGAATATTATAAAGAACGGATAAGAGTAATCCCAAATCGTACCGGCATCTCTACAAAAAGTGTTTTTGGCAAGGTGACACAAGACGGTTACTCCAAATATGACAATTAATACCTTTATACTCTTTACGGTAAAGACTTCTTTTTGGGAGAGTTTTTCGATAAGGTTGTAGTTTTCTATTTGAACGAAAAGAACTATGGCAATTACCGCAAACAAAGCCGTTGCGATAATGCCCGCCAAAGAATAAGACTTTTCTAAATAATATTTAAAAGGGTTAAAAGAAGCTTTTTCTTTAATTTTTTTGACCTTACTGCTGTCGACTTCTTCCGGGGTTTCTCCTTTAACACGTCTATCGTAGGTGTAAACGCTTACGATAGGGGAAATGAGAGTTTTTCCGTCTTCGTCAACAATTTTATGTCTAATAACTCTTGCTATGCGGTTGTCCTTCTTTTTGTCGGAAGTCTTTATTATTTCTCCAATATGTTGACCGGAATACTTTACTCCCGTCTTTACGGGTTTTATCGTGAGAGAAGCTTTATCCGTAAGTTTTGCAAGAATTAATAAAAGTCTTGTTATTTCTACGCCGTATACGTTGCTTTCTTCCACAGCCAAGACGTTTACCGTAGTAAGCGTGGCGTTGTAAAGTTTTTCCGAAAGTTCTTTTACTGCCGAAGAACATCTTTTTTGGCTCTCGTTTATGTCGTCTAATTGTTTGTTGTATTGAAAGATAAACAAATCGTTTTTAATTTTGTTAGAACTGTTTGTGTTTTTACGGAGCTTTGCAATAAGAGTGTTGACGTTTTCTTGTTGTTCTTTTAAAGACGCAAGATCTTTTTTAAGCAAGACGAGTTCGTTATAAGCGGATTCTATATCGGTAACCCTTTTATCCATAAAAACCTCCTTTTCGGCAAATATAAAACGCATTTTAAAGCCGATATATTTCTTTTTACATATTATAACACTTTTAAACGCCGTTGTAAACTGCAAAATAAAATATATGTGTAAGCAAAGCGCAAAAAAACAAAAAAATTTAAAAACACAGCGAAATAGTTTTACAAAATTGACAATATGTGATATTATTATACAACGAGAGAAATCAAAAAATTGGGGTGTCGCCAAGCGGTAAGGCTACGGACTCTGACTCCGTCATCCGGGGGTTCAAATCCCTCCACCCCAGCCAAAAAACACCATACCCGTTAGGGTTGGGTGTTTTTTTTGTTTGTAAAAACTTAAAGAGGGATTTGAACCGAAAGCGACCACGCAAGTGGAAAAAACAATTGATAATCGTTTTTAGCGATGACCGAAGTTTTTTTGCGACCAAAAGCTTAGAAATAGCAAACGGGAGCAAAAAAACAAGAGGAAAATCCCTCCACCCCAGCCATTAAAGTAAAGCACATTTGTCTAAACGATAGATGTGCTTTACTTTTGAATTTTTAGGGCTTTTTAAACCCTTTTTTGATTGTTTTGATAAAATTTTGATATTGGAAAATCAAAAACGGCGTGATTAGGTTGTCTAAAATCCTAAAAACGCCGTTTG
>JAZNFL010000330.1:0-5810 GCA_045589135.1 Christensenellaceae bacterium | reverse complement strand
TAAAAAGGTTGTTTTTAAGTGGTTGTAAACCCAATCGACAAATTAAAACTTTTGGCAACGTTTACACCAAACGATAGGTGTAATTTAGAAAATTAAGGCGATAAATTATCGGTTATTCTTCTCCAAACATAATTTTTATAGCTTGCCAAACGCTACTTACGGGCGTAAGCTTAATTTTGTCCGAATATTTTTCTAATCCTTTAATATTGCGTGCGGGTAAAATAATTTGCTTAAATCCGTGCTTTATGCACTCTAATACTCTTTTTTCTGCAAAGGTTACACCTCTAATTTCTCCCGTAAGACCAACTTCTCCAAAAACTGCAGTCGTCGGTGGTAAAGGAATATTTTTAAAAGAACTAGCCACCGATGCAATTATTGCAAGATCTACCGAAGGTTCGTCGAGTTTAATTCCGCCCATGGCGTTTACGTAGACGTCTTGGTTATAAAGGGGGATTCTTGCCTTTTTTTCTAAAACGGCAAGCATAACGGATAACTTGTTATAATCTATGCCTAAAGTAAGTCTTCTTGGCATGCCAAAGATGGTTTTAGACATAAGGCTTTGTAATTCTACGGGTAAACATCTGTTTCCTGATACCGAAGGTGTTACCACCGAGCCCGAAACGGCAGAACGATTGTCAGAAAGAAAAATTCCGCTGTAATCTTTTACGCCAAAGATACCTTTGTCCGTCATTTCGAAAACCCCAACTTCTTGGGCAGATCCAAATCTGTTTTTTACCGCTCTTAAAAGCTTGTAATTGTCTTGTGGTTGACCTTCGAAATAAAGGACGGTATCCATAACGTGTTCTAAAACCTTAGGTCCGGCAATTGCTCCTTCTTTAGTTACGTGTCCTACGATAAAAACCGTTACGTTTTTGTTTTTTGCAAGGCGCATAAGTCTTGATGCACATTCTTTTACTTGCGCAACGCTACCTGCAGAAGAGGACATTTCTTCGAGATATACCGCTTGTATGGAGTCGACTATTAAAAATTCGTAATTTTCGGCTTCTAAAATAACGTTTTCTAAGACGTTTTCGTTCATAACCATAAGGTTGTCGCTCTTTATCCCCAATCTGTCGTAACGAATTTTAACTTGCGAACAACTTTCTTCGGCAGAAACGTATAAAACTTTGTGATTGTTGGATAAAAAGCCTGCCACTTGCGTTAAAATGGTGCTTTTGCCTATTCCGGGATCACCACCTATTAAAACCATAGAAGACGGCACTATTCCTCCACCCAAAACGGTGTCTAATTCTTGTATTCCGCTTGCTATACGCACCATTTTGTTGTTAGAAATTTGGCTTAATGGCAAAGGTTTGCTGTAAGGCTTAGGTGTGGATTTGGCTACGGAAGGGGCTTCTTGTATTATTTCTTCTACAAGGCTTCCAAACTTTCCGCACCCCGGGCATCTTCCTAACCATTGTGGGCTTACGCTACCGCATTCTTGACAAACGTATTTACTTGATAATTTTGTTTTAGACATAATATTTACCTATTGACGTAATTTTCTGTATGTTAAAGGGGTTATACCCAGATGTTTTTTAAACAGTCTTATAAGTACTTGAGATTCTTCCAATCCTACCTCTTCTGCTATTTTGGATATGGGATGGCTCGTCGTAACGAGTAGTCTTTGGGCGTGTTTAAATCTAATTGCAGAAATGTATTTTGCTATCGGTTGCCCCGTATACTTCTTAAAAGAATTTTCTAAATGTGTAGGCGAAACGTTGACGTGTTCGGAGCATACGGTTAGAGTTAATTTTTCAAAATAACGTTCGTTTATAAATTTTACCAATTTATTGATATAATCCGGAACGCTTGGTTTTGGGTAGGAGTTGTTTTGTATTAAACAATTAAGTTTAAGGAGAAGAGAATAAATTTTTTCCGAACATTCTTCTTGGTTAAACGTTCCGCCTTTAATATCTTGGTGTATACTTAAAATTGTTTCTTTAAAACCGATACAGTCGCCACAAAGAGAAATGACGGGAGAAGAAATATCGTGTACGTATTTACAAAAATCAGCCAAATTTGGATTATAAATATGTATATATATAATTTTATAACCATCGGGATTTGGCCAGGTTTCGTGTGGTTTGCGACAATCTATAAAAGTTAGCGTATTAGTATCACATTTGTAATATTTTCCGTCGTATAACATATTAAAATAACCGCTTATAACGTATGTTAGCATAAAACTCTCAAACTCGCGTCGTTCTAAACGGTAGTTTATGCCAATTTCTTCGTATCCGGTAAATTGGACTTCATATAAAAGCCCATTGTAATTTGGTTGTTTTTTCGGCGTTAAAATGTAACTGTTTTCGTTAAAATCTTTTATAAGTTTAGCTTTCATAATAATCCAAAATCAAAAGTTTTAGTGGTGCAGAAAAGTGCAAAATCAAACCGAGTTTAAGGTTTGGTTAACCTAAATTACGTTTGGAGATAAAATGTTGTTATCCCTAAACGATATATGGTTTTGAACTTAAAGTAATAAAAATTTTAAAACTACATGACAGTAAGAATTAATAATTTTTACGTAAGGATTGATATTGAATTTCCTTATTCGATATTATATAATAATAATCGTTAAAAGTCAATAGGTAAAATTTAAAATCAAGGAGGACAAAAACATGAAAAATTTATTAATGACTATTTTGACTTTTGTATTATTACTTTCTGTAATGTTTGTCATGGGGTGCTCTGTTTCTAACATATCTCAGTCAGACGGGTTAAGCGGTTCGGAATCTATTAGTGTGGAAGGTGAATCTAGAGAGAGTGATACAGAAGAAATTTCTCAACAAGAATCGGAAAGTTTATCCGATGATTTAAAAGAGGAGAATTTAATTTTTCTCAAAGGGGGGTTCATGAAAAACGGAGAAAAATTCGTTGCAGAAAACGCTAATTCTATTGCAATTAGCGAAAACTCTTTTGATGGTGGCGGAGTTAGTGCTGTTGTAAATTCTAAAGGGAATAAAGCTGATAATGGTATTGTTTTTGCAATGACCTATCCGAAACAAGAGCAAAATATTTGGGAAGGCAGTGGAATAAGTTACTATTTTTATTTCGTAAGTTTAAGCGGAACAGCTTATCTCGGCAAAACGGATAATGGGGAATGGAGTCTTCTTGGTGAAAAACCAATACCTAATTTTGATTCAAACAAAAGTTATACTTTAAAAGCAGAAATAAGAGAAACGTTAATTTTATGTTATTTAGACGGCAATTTGGTTTTGACTTTAGGGGACGACAATATATTAAAAGGTTCTCATTACGGATTAAGAGCCGGTTGTGCGGGAGCGACTTTCGAAAATTTTATGTATATCGAAGAGGTAAAAATTGAACAGGCTGAAATTCCGGGATACGACGTGATAAGCGGAGGTTTCGCTTTGGTAGAAGGCTCGTTTTTGAGTATGAAAGAAAACTCTATTGCTCTTCAAGAAAAGTCTTTTTCAAACGTAACGGTTAGTGTAAATGCCTTTATTCCTTCTCTCGGTTCTTGTGGTGTGGCGTTTGGTTACGAAAATGAAGAATACTATTATTACGCTGTAAATTCCGACAGATCGGTAAGTTTGGCTTTCGTAGATAAAGAAGGTATTCAAACTATAAAAAAGACAAGTTTAGTCGCTAAGTATTCGCAAGGAGCACAAGTTAAACTTGCGGTAGTTGTAACGGAAGAGAGGATTTACACTTATATAGACGAAGTTTGTTTGATTTTGACAGATACCACCGCAAAAGGAAGGGTTGGCGTTGCCTCTCAAAATGCAGGATGTGCGTTTGTTGATATTGTTGTAGAAGAAGGCGGAGAGCCTATTTCTGCCGACGTAGTGATGTGGGGACACTCGCACATGCAGTTGTGGAATAATTATGCTACAGATCTTAATAGTTATGGTAAAGTCGTCAATATGGGTATTGGAGGTTCGGATACACCTTACTGGTATAATCTTGTAGAAGAAGTATCTTCTTACGGTGCAGACGTTATGGTTGTAATGACGGGAAGCAACGACTTGGCAAATAGTAATAACCAATTTATTATGGATTGTCAAGATTCTATATATAGACAATTAAAAGAAAACAATCCTAATTTAAGAATAATTTTAATAACGGAATTTTTACAACCTTGCCGTTTAGAGTATGCCGAAAGAGTAAGAGAACTCAATCAAAGATATTATTCTTACGCAGAACAAAATCCTTATATAACGGTAGTTGATGCATACGATATACCTTTAAATGACGACGGATCTCTTAATCAGTCTGCATTTATTGACATATATCACATAACAAAAGCCGGATACGATCAATTAAAAGAAAGAGTAAGACAAGCAATAGAAGGCAATTATTTTTATGATAACCTTTATAATTACGAAGTGTTACAAGGAAAGTTTTCTTATAACTATTCCGATTTGGTTCTCGTATCAGAAGAAGAAAATTCTATTGCTATAAGAAAGGATTGGAAGTCGTCTAAAGGAGAAATTTGTGCGGAGATTTCTTTTGCGGAAGGAGGAGAAGCAGGAATAGTATTCGGATACGGACAAAATGGAAACTATGCATTTATTATATCCCGCAACGAGGCAAAAATAGTTAAGACTGTCGGTAGCGAAACGGAAGTATTAGGTCTTTCTTATAAAGGTTTAGAAGGGGGCAAAGAATACAATTTAAGTATTACGTTTAAAGACGGAAGTATGGTGGCTTGTGTTGACGGAGAGACGGTTTGCAGTGCAACGGATTTAACTCCGTTAACAGGACAAGGTTTTGGCTTTATTTCTGTAACTGCAGGGGTAAACTTTAGTAAGTTGACAGTTAAAGAAATCTATTCTAAATACAAATTTAACATTGGTGACGAGTCAAATTGGGAAATTACTATTGACAAAAACGGAATTGCGTCGTACAAGGCGTTAAAAAGAAATTCTATGCTTATGTTTAAAGAGATAGAGTTTACGGGTGGCACTATAGAATTTGATATGACGGTTACTGCTTCTACTTTAGAAGAATATCAATTTTTAGTGGCAAACGGAGTTATTTTCGGTGCGGATTCGTTAAACATAAACCATTCCGTTGGACATTGGTATTTATACGGTCGTTGCCCATGGAATTTTAGAGTTGGATTTAGCAAAGACAATGCAGAGTTTTTATGGGAGGACAAAAGTAAAGTTGCAATGCCGGCTATTGTAGGGGTAAAAGTTCACTACAAATACGTTTGGGATAACGTTAACAATCTAGTGTATATTTATGATGACGAAGGATTAAAGGCGATAAATCCTTTGATAAGAAAATTTAACGGCAAACACGTAGGAATATATTGTGATACCCCAAATACGATAATAAGCAATATTGTATTTACCCCTCGGACCTTCGAAAAAATCGAAGAAAATCTCGATGATAAATATTCGTTTACTGTCGGAGGAAGATACGGCTGGGATATAAAAGAGGAAAACGGAGTAATGACTTATACTTCGTTAGGAGCAAATTCTATGCTTATATTTAAAGATATAGAATTTACGGGTGGAACGGTAGAGTTTGACATGGTTGTTCCGACGGGAGAGTATTTGTTCTATACTGCCGTTGGAGTAGTATTTGGAGCAACCTCGTTAAATTGTGAACATAATACGGGTAAGTTTTATGTGTGTGGAAGAGATACGTGGAACGAATTTTTATGTTTTAGTAAAGACAACGGAGAATTTCTATGGGAAGACCATAATAAGGTAACAAATAGCGTATTTACTAACGTTTCGTATAGGTATAAATTTGTTTGGGATCCTGTTGCCAACACAGTAAAATATTATATTAATGGTCAATATAAAGCAACGTGTCAATTGGTAAGAAAA
>JAZNFL010000329.1:0-8652 GCA_045589135.1 Christensenellaceae bacterium | reverse complement strand
TGCAGAAAGTTTTCCGTTTCCGTTTGCAATGTTAGCAAACGTAGTGTTGATTACAGATCCACCAAACTTGTTGATATAGATTGCAGTATTGCCACTTAAAGTATATCCGTTACCATCTAAGGTTACGCCCTTCTTTAAGTTAAGGGATCCTGCATCTTGTACGTTTGCAAGAAGCGTTACAACTTCGCCTTCTTGTGCTACTGCTAAAGCATCTTTTACGGAAGCAAACAATTGTTGTTCGTATTCTGCTTTAATCATTGCTTGGAAGGTAAGTTCGTTTTCGAGTGCTTCGTCCATTAATGGCATTGCTACTTCGAATACGTTTTCGCCTTGTCCTTGTAATACGCAAACGTTATTTAAGTATGCGATATAGTTACCGCCGAGTTGTGCTTTTTGTGCATCTGCAAAGTAGTATACGTCTAATGCGCAAGTGTCTGCGTCGTTGTACATCTTGTTGCCGGTTACGGTAACTGCAAAGTCAACGTCGAGCTTGCTTTGTACGTGTACGTATCTGTATGCTTCGCCTTGGAATACGTTATCGGTGATAACAACTTCTGCACCTTCTACAGGAGTAGCTTGAATTGCATCCCATTCTACGGTGTCGAATACGTTACCGGAGATAACTGCCTTGCCTTCGAGTGCTATTGCATAGATAGCGGAAAGAGTTCCGTTTCCGTTTGCAATGTTAGCAAACGTAGTGTTGATTACAGATCCACCAAGCTTGTTGATATGGATTGCAGTGTTGCCACTTAAAGTATATCCGTTACCATCTAAGGTTGCACCTTGAGGTAAGTATACGTATCCGAGATCTGCAAAGTCTTTGAGGAGAGTTAACGTGCTGTTAGCTTCCATTGCTTCGAATGCTTCGGATAACTTAGCATACTTAACGCCGTCTACTTCTGCTACTGCAACAACGTTCCAATATCCTGCTACTTGTGCAAGAGTGTAACCTTCTGCTTCGAGGATAGGCTTAAATGCCGTAGCAACGCTTAACGTGTTGTAAGGATTATAACCCTTGACGAAGTTAGTACCTTGTGCAAGATTTACTTTAAGGTTATTGTTGTGAATATCAATATCAGATCCGGTTACGCCTTCTCCGTAAATAATGAGTGCTTCACCATTTGCGTTGAGAGTCGACCAGTTTTGACACATGAAGGATACGCCGTTTGCTTCTACGAGCAATGCACCGGTGTAAACGTGTCCGTTATCTTGAACTGTAGAGTTATCAGAACCTTCTGCGTAATGTACAGAAACTTTACCTTCTACCGTTGCGTTTCCGCTAAACGTGCTTACGCCCGTACGAGTTGCAAGATGGAATACAGTACCTTCTTCGCCTGCGTCGAATACGTTATTTCCGCCGGAAGTAGAAATTTGAATGTTTTGAGATGCCTTAGCTTCTTGCTTAGTAGAGATAAGCTTAGTTGCTCCGTTAGTTGCTTCTAAGGTTACACCGTTGAGGCTAAGAGAAGTTGATGCCCAGCCGTCTACAACGAGTTCGATAAGCATTGCATCTTCTACTTCGCTTACGAGCTTGATGTTCTTGAGAGTAAGAACGTTTCTCGTATGGCTGTTAACGCCTCTGGTGTTGATTACCTTAATGTAAGCATCTGCATTAGCGAACTTAACGGTATAGTTTGCACCGTCGATAGTTACGTTCTTGTTGATAACAAGCGTTTCTTCTACGTCGATATCCTTAACGAGAGTAATGGTTTCGCCTGCTGCAGCGTCTGCAATTGCGTCAGCTAAGGTTGCGTAACCAAATTCGCCTATCTTAGCTTCTGTATCAGAAGTTACTTGCCAGTAAGAACTTACTGCAGTAAAGTTACCTTCTACGTACTTACCGCTTGCGATAAGTTCGTTCTTGAAGTTGGTAGAAACGTAAACTGTTACGTTAGGCGTATAGCCTTGCATAAATTCGTAACCGTTGAGTTCGATAGCAGTTCTAGAGTCCTTAATATTGATAGTAGCACCGCTTACTCTCTTGCCAAATACAACGAGAGGACCGTTGTTTGTAGCAAGTGCACTTCTGTTTTGGTTATAGAACGTTACGTTGTTTGCGTTAACGAGAATAGTACCTGTGTAAACAGAACCACTGTCGTTTACGGAAGATTTTTCTGAACCTTCTGCAAAGTGAACTATGTATTTACCTGTTACTTCTGCTTCTCCGTTAATCGTGCTAACGGTAGTCCATGCTTCGAGATGGAATACAGTACCTTCTGCACCTGCGTTAAGAACGTTAGTTCCGGACGTAATATTAACACTCGTTTGTTGAGGCATGCTTGCTTCTTTCTTAACTACGATAAGCTTAGTTGCGCCGTTAGTTGCTTCTAAGGTTGCATTTTGTAACTTAAGTGACGTCTTAGCCCAACCGTTGTTGTTGAGTTCTACGATCATGCCGGCTTGTGCAACGTTTTCTACCTTAATGTTGTTAAGAGTAAGAATGTAAGAAGTATGGCTGTTAGCTCCTTTGGTGTTTTGTGCCATAAAGTAAGCGTCAGCACTTGTAAACGTAATACCATATTGTCCGTTGCCGGAAATAGTTACGCTCTTGTTAGTAATTGTTATAACTTCGCTACGTTGAATATCCTTAACGAGAATGATAGTTTCGCCGGATGTAGCCATAGCGATTGCTTCTTCTAAAGTTCTGTAATAAGTAGAACCGATCATTACTTCGCATTCTGCGGTAGGATCTACTACGGTGTAAGTCTTGTCTGCGTTAGGAACAACTGCAAGACCGTCTGCAAGATATGCAGTAACGTCTCCGTTGAACGTACCTGCTACAAGCTTGCCTTCTGCCGACCATTCTACGTCGTATCCGGTGTAGGATTCGATGTCTTCGTCTGCAGAGTAACCGTTAGAAGTACCTGCTTCGTATACGGTAGTAAGAACGCCTTCTACGTAAACGTTTACGTTATTTACTGCGTTGTTTACGATCCAAGTAGGCTTACCTGCCTTACCATAGTTAGAACCAACTACGGTACCGGTCATCGTTGCTTCTTTAGCGTAGATGTTTACGTTTTCTACCGTGTTGTTGTTAGCAATAGCGCCTGCTTGAGCAATACCCATTACACCACCGATTGCTACGCTTAATGCGTCTTCTCTAACCAATGCGAGAGTTACGTTTGCTACTTTGTTGTTTTCGATAACGGTGTTGATGTTAGACCAACCAACGATACCTGCAACGTACATAGTGTAGTTTACTCCGTATCCGGATTCGCCTTCTTCGTAAGTCTTTTCTGACTTAATGTAACTACCTTGAGCAACGTCTACCGTACATCCTACAACCTTACCGTCGAGATATCCAACGATACCTGCGACGTAGTTGATACCGGATACCTTAACGGTTCCGTTTACGGTTACGTTTTCGATAGTGGACTTAGATACTGCGCTACCTACTACTACTGCGATTCTAGAACCGCTTGTTTCTACAGTTGCATTGTTTACAGTGAAGTTCTTGATAGTTGCATTAGCAACGTAACCGAAGAGACCTCTGCCGTTTCCGTTTGCAACAGTGAGGTTGTAAACGGTATGTCCTTGACCGTCGAACGTTCCTTTAAATAAGCTGTCTTCTTTACCTACAGGAGTCCAAGAAGTTATGCTTGCAAGATCTACGTCAGCTCCAAGAGTTACGGTTTCGCCTGCAAAGTCGTAACCTTCGTTAACCATGTTAGCAAAGAGTTGGAACTCGTATGCGTCAAGAATTACGTAATCTTTATAGAAGTTAGTTTCTACAACAGTCCATACGCCGTTTTCGTATTGTGGCTTATATCCATAAGCACAGTAATCAACGGTTATTTCGTAATTGAACTTAGTTCCGTTTTCTACGGTAATACCTACACCGTTTAAGGTGTTTCTAGTGCTTCCGTCAGCATTGAAGAATTCTCCGCCAGCGATAGTAGTCGTTCCGACAGCGCTTACGGTACCGGTTACGGTACATTCTTTTACGGTTGCGCTTCCGTTATATTCTACTCTTAATGCTCTGTAGATATAGTGATTACCTGTTTGAGTAAGAACTACGTTAGTTAAGTCGAGATGTCCTCCGGATACCTTAACTGCAGGTTGAGATTGTTTGTTTCCGTTTCCGATTACGGTACCGTTGTAAATTTCAACGCTTCCGCCCTTAACTTCAACGCCCGTCATCTTTTCTGCGCCGTTTACGGTATATCCGTTAAGATTGATTTGTACGTCGCCGTCTATAACGAGAGTAGCCGTCATGGTTACGTTGGTTAAGACTTCTACGTTTCCGCCTGCGTTAATTGCAGCTTGTAAATCCGTGTAATATACGTCGCCAACTTTTGCAACTAAGGTTGCGTTGACTTTTTCTACTTGTGCCATTGCAGAAGCAGAAATCATAGAAGTGTTATCTCCCCAGAAGGTCAATTCTTCTATTACGGAAGCGTCGTCTGCATATACTTTTGCAGTTGCTTCTACTACGTCGGACTTGTTAGCATACAAGTGACCAATCTTAGTGTTTATTAAAGTTAATGGATATGCATCTTGTGCATTTGTAAATACGGTTACGATATCACAATTAGTCATCGTAGCACCGTGAGTTCCGTAAAGGTTGATACCGTAGTAGTAATCTCCGGTAATAGTAACGTTTTCGAGTACGGAAGTAGTTCCGCCCATAAGAGCGATACCAAATCTTGCAGTACCGTCGATAGTTACGTCCTTAACGGTTACGCCCGTTGCCCATGCTCCGGTAGAAGTATTTCCGAAGTAAAGTACGGATTGACTTGCAGGATCAAGATTTGCATTGATCGTGTATCCGTTACCGTCGAAGGTTACGTCTGCAAGAACAGCGTTGTCTACAACCTTAATTTGTTCGGTTAAGGTTACGTCTGCAAGGAGTTCTACCGTTTGACCAGGTTTAACGTTTGCAAATGCTTCTTGTAAGGATTGATACAAGTATGCGCTGTATTCTCCTCTGATAAGAGCAACGTATTTAACTTCTTCGGTTAATGCTTCGTTCATTAAAGGTAATGCGACTTCTACAACGTTTTCGCCTTGACCTTGTAATACGCAAATGTTATCGGTATTTGCAATATAGTTGCCACCGAGTTGTGCTTTTTGTGCGTCTGCAAAGTAGTATACGTCTAATGGACTAGTTTCTTCGTCGTTGTACATCTTGTTGCCGGTTACGGTAACTGCAAAGTCAACGTCGAGCTTACTTTGTACGTGTACGTATCTATAAGCTTCGCCTGCGAATACGTTATTCGTGATAACGATTTCCGCACCTTCTACAGGAGTAATTTGAATTGCATCCCATTGTACGGTGTAGAATACGTTACCCGTGATAACTGCCTTGCCGGAAAGTCCTATTGCATAGATAGCGGAAAGAGTTCCGTTAGCGTTTGCAATGTCTTTGAATATTACGTTAGTAATAGTGGTTTCGCCTTGTGCTGCCATGTAGATAGCAGTATTTCCACTGAGTATGTTTCCTTGACCGTCGAGAGTTACGCCGCTCTTTAAGCTGAGAACGCCTGCGTCTTGTACGTCGTCAAGAAGAAGGATAACGTCGCCTGCCGTAGCTGCAGCAAATGCATCTTTAATATCGAGATACATTACGTCTTTAACTTGAGCAACTGCATCATTCCAGAAGATTACAGGATCGCCTTCTTGAGCTACTTCGACAGTAGTGTTATCAAGTACGATGTCTGCCATTGCTCCTTCGGCTACTAATACTGCGTATTGATGAGCACTTTGTGCAGATTGCATATCAGCAACGAGTTGAGAATCTTTTAATTCTACGGTATGGGTTCCTTCGTTAATAACGATAGTACCAAATATTCCGCTTTCTGGAACAGTTTCGTTAATACTGTTAAGAACGGATTCGGTTGCCTTAATCGTATTGTTGTTACCCCAAACGTTGATAGCTGCAAAACCGTTAATTTCGCAATTGGTCATTTCAACGATTGCACCTTGTGCAGAGCTTGGAAGATTAATAGTATAGTATTCGTAGTTTGTAATCGTACAATCGAACAATTCTACTTTTGCACTTCCGTAAACGTTAATACCTCTTGTGTAATAGATACCTACAGTATCTTCTACAACTACGTTTACGTATTGCATTACTAAATGCTTGTTGTTTACGTTAATAGCTCTGTCGTCAGTAGCATTGTCTACTAAAGTAATAGTAAATCTATTGCCATCTTTGGACACAATTGACGTAAAGTCTGCAACTATTTCTAATCTTTCGGTTATTTCGATATCTTTAAGAAGAACAACCATAGTTCCTTCAGCATTATTGAGAGCTTCTTGAAGATCCATATAATACTTCTTAGTTCCATTGACTTGGTCTTCTGTGTATGCTTCGTAACCTGGGTTAACGAGAGTAGTAGCTCCGTTAGCTACGGTTACTTGAGAAGCGTTACCTTCTACACCCGTTACTTCTTGACCGTTTACAGTTGCACCGTTAACGTCTGCGTAAACGTTTGTAGTAGAAATGTTAGAAGTTGCATCAGCAGTTAATGCGTTGCCCGTCTTGAAGCGGATTCCGCCTTCTGCCATGTTTTCGATAGTATAAGTAGTGTTGATAAGTTGTACGTCGAACTTATTGAGAGTTAAACCTCTACCAATACCGTTCTTAACGGTTACGTTAGAATCTATAGCAGTGAGTTCTGCACCGTTAATTCCGTGTTCGCCACCTTCGATAGTGAGATTTACTTTGGTAAGATTTAACTTAGTTCCGGTAAATCCTCTGTCAACGTTGGTGAGAGTGATGGTAGAATTTTCGATATTTACGGTAGCGTAATGGTTGTTACCGCTGGTATCTTTTACAAATCCGCCTGCTTTGCCCGTGTCGTTGTTAAGGGTTACAGTAGAATCTTTAATAGTAAGTACGTTGTCAATCTTTTCGTTACCTTGTACGCAGATAACTGCCCATTCGCTTGCGTAGTCTTGACCAACTAAGTTAACGTTATCGAGAGTTAACGTAGCTTGTTGAGCCCACGTTCCGCCAACGGTAAGATAAGTTTTACCTTCTACGTTAGGAGTTCCGCTAATATCGATAGTACCGTTAGAGATAACTACGTCGTTAAGGATTCCACTACCTCTTACTTGAAGGTAAAGAGTCTTTTGGTTAAGGTCAACGTTTACAGCGTTAAGAGTAAACGCCTTAGTTACGGTTACGTCGTCAAGAAGAACGATAGTGTCGCCTGCTTGTGCGTTTGCAAGAGCAGCCTCGAAGGAAGCATAGTAAGCTTCGCCGATTTGAGCAGCTTTGTAAACGTGAGGAAGTTCTTCGTACTTTCTTAATTCTGCGACTTTAGTTATAGTTTCGCTAGCTACGAGTACGCCGTCTGTCCAAACTTCCATAGTCGTAGGCATATATCCTACGGAAGGTGCAATATGCCATTCGGTAGACCAGCTGGTAGAAGGTTTAGTTCCGCCGTAAACTTGGATTGCACAAGAAAGTGTTGACCATTCTCTTGGTAAACTACTTGTATTTAAGTAAGTAGACGTAGCGATGAGATCTGCTCCGGAGTACATCTTAACTTGTACGGATTCTCTTGCTACTACGTTTTTAAGTTCTACAGAAACTTGTTCTCTTCCGGTCGTTGGATTTACGATAACTTGGAAGTTGCTATTAAACGTAGCAGTAGGCTTCTTAACAACTATAAGAGTTCCGTTTTCTACTACGGTTTGATAAGCGTCTGCAAGGAATTCCATATTGGAGGTTGCAGTAAGTTGACCACCGACGATTTCTCCGTTTTCTTTAACGAGGTCTACGCCTGCATATCCGCTTAATGGAGCATTTTCGCCAGCAACACTACTATAAGTCTTAATGTCGTTTGCATTAAATGCTCTTTCTGCTACTTGACCGTTTTCTTTGGTAATAATAGTGTTGTCAGAAGTTGCTTCTACAAACGCATTAATACCACCGCTAGTGGTTGTTCCATTGATTTCTAACCAAACGTAATCTGCGTTGCCGTAGAATCTGTTGTTTTCTACCTTTGCAGAATATGCGTTGTTTCTGGAAGTGTTTTGAGAGAAGTTTATACCGTTACCAAAACAATAAATATCGTTGTTGATAATTTGGATATAAGCGTTGTTCTCTATCGCCAAGAACTTCATTGGATCGAAGTAACCTAAGTCTTCTGAACCAAAGTCGTTGTTGTCGATTAATACGTATCTTGCCTTTGCCCAACCGAGTATAGGAGAAGCGTTGTTGTTATCCTTTACAAGGAAGGTATTGCCGATTAAAGTAAGGTCTACGACTGCGCTTTCGCTAGCGCCTAATGCGATGAAGGACTTACGAGAGTTATTCATGCTAGGTGCAGCAGTAAGATCTACGTCTGCTTCTACGCCTTCCATAGTAAGCATGTTTTCGGTAGCGCCGGTAAGAACGTAAGAAGTTCCGGTAAACTTAACGTCTTTAACGGTAAGTTGAACGGCAGCACCGGACATGGTGATAACTACGTTGTTGAGAACTTCTTCTCCGGTAAGACCAACGATAGTCATATCGGTGGTTACGCTAAGAGCTTCGTCAGAAACGTTAGCTATTACTACGATTTCGTCTGCGCCTGCGGTTGCGTTTGCAGCTGCAACGGCGTCTTCTAACGTCTTGTATTGAACTGTGCCAATTTGAGCAACACGGGTGTAATCGAGAACGACTTCGTCGTTTACGGTTACTTGGATATCGTTACCCTT
>JAZNFL010000328.1:0-3362 GCA_045589135.1 Christensenellaceae bacterium | reverse complement strand
ATTTTGATTATTGCCGAACCATTTTGGTTCGGCTTTATTCTTTTTTAGGGTTTTTTGCAATTTCAAAAAAAATTAATCACATCGCAAAATTTTTCTAAAATTTCTTCTTGCTTGCAAACTGCTCTTTTAAGTTTAAAAGACTACGCTTAACGGAGCTTAAATTAAAAAGTTTACGCTTTATAAAGACCTTAAAAAGTATACAAATTGCATAAATACAAAAACAAAATTCACAAAAACGATTTTAGTTTCAAAAAAAGTCAAAAAAAGCATAAAATTTCTTGATTTTTTAATTTTATGGTCTTATAATATTAAAAATACAATTAAGTATTATATTTTTGTAATACAAAAATGATAAAATCCGTTTTATCGGAACGCAAGAAGGAGGGCTTATGAAAAGAAAAGTTTTGACGATATTGACGTGTCTATTGTGTTTTGGATGTTTATTTTTGCAATACGGTTGCGAAGGCAAGGCAAAACTTTCTACTCCTACAAACGTCAAAATAGTCGACGAAGTTTTACAGTGGGATCAAGTGGAAGATGCAGACGGATACGTCGTCTACGTTGACGGAAAAGAATATACCACGCAAGAAAACAGTTTGGACTTGTTTACTTTGACGACCGCAACTAAAACCGTCGACGTAAAGGTAAAGGCAACCAAAGATATTGGAGGGAAAAATTCATCCAAATGGTCGGCTCCCGTTCAGTATTATATTAGCAGTTTTCCGTTTACTTTACAGCCGATAAACGACGGAAAAGAATACCGCATAACCGGCATAGAAGAAAAGGCATACGGAAAGATTGTTATACCAAAGACTGCTCACGACGGAAAACCAATAACAGAGATAGGTAGTTTTGCGTTTAGTCAGCAAAGCGAGATAACCGCCGTAATAATCAGCGAAACCGTTAAATATATAGACGATAATGCCTTTTATAATTGTGCAAAGTTATCCAGAATACTTTTGCCGGAAGGGTTAGAAGTTATAGAATTTAACACCTTTGCAAACTGTACTTTTAAAGAAATAACCCTTCCGCAATCGGTAAAGGAAATTAAACGATCTGCTTTTTCTTATTGTGCTTCTTTAAAAAAGATTAACTTACCGGAAAATTTGACTTATATCAGAGAACAAGCTTTTTATAATTGCTCTTCGCTCGAGGAGTTAAAACTCCCTAAAACTATAATGGATATAGAGAATCGTGCTTTTTACGGTTGCATTAACTTAAAAACCATACAGGCAGAAGAAGGCTTATATTATAAAAGTCAGTCCAATTGTCTTATAAAAAAATTCGATTATTCCGTGCAACTCGGATGTTCGGAGAGCGTTATTCCAAGCATTGCAAAGAGTATCGGATCTAGCGCTTTTGCCGGAAACGATAACTTAAAAAAAATACAAATACCCGGCAATATAGAAAAAATTTCTACTAATGCTTTCGGCAATTCCGGCTTAGAAAAAATAGAAATCCCCGATAGCGTAAAAGAAATAGGTGTATCTGCGTTTGAAAAATGCACCAATTTATCCCAAGTAACTTTACCGCAAGGATTAAAAGTTTTACCTAAAAACTGTTTTCAACAGTGTACAAAATTAGAACAAATAGTTATCCCCAAAGAAGTAGAAGAGATACAATCTTATGCTTTTAATAAATGTATAAATCTCACCTTTATAGCTCTTTCGGATTCTTTAAAAGTTATAGGCGAATATGCTTTTAATAACTGTTCAAAATTGCAAGAAGTAGCTTTTCCGGAAGGATTAGAAGTGATAGAAGAAAACGCTTTTGCAAGTTGTAAAAGTTTAACGGAGATAACTTTTCCGGAGTCCTTAAAAGAAGTTAAGTCAAAAGCTTTTACCAATTGCATAAAGTTAAAGACAGTCGAATTTAAAGAAGGCATCGAAAGTTTAGGCTCTGTTGCAGAAAAAGCAGAAGACAACGTATCTCCCTTCCATGGGTGTGCCGAATTGCAGTCTTTACACATACCGTCAACGGTAAAACTGTTATCAAACTCCATTGCGAGCGAATGTTCGTCTCTTGCTCAATTGACGGTGGCGGAAGAAAACCCTTATTTTAAGAGTGTAGAAAACTGCATAATAAAAAAAGAAGACGACAGTTTGGTTTCTATTTGTTTAAACGGTAAATTAACGGAAGAAGTCCAAATAATAGGAGAAAGAAGTTATTACGGTATAGACGTAACCGAAGTAATTTTGCCAAACGGCATAACCAAAATAGAAAATCAAGCCTTTTACTATTGTTCGTCCCTTACAAAAGTAGTATTGCCCGAAACCCTTACGTCTTTAGGAGTAGAATCTTTTGCTTACTGTAACCTTTTAGACGACGTAAAGATCCCGGCGGGCATAACGGAAATCCCGAATAGTGCGTTTTACAAGTGCAAGAGCTTAAAAACGTTAAGCTTGCCGGAAGGTATCGTTTCTTTAGGAAGCTATGCTTTTTACGCTTGTGCTTTTAGGACGTTTAAACTCCCTTCCACCGTAAAATATTTATACGACGGTTGCTTCAGCGAAAATGCTTTTTTACAAGCAATCTCTTTAAACGAAGGATTGCTTGCGATAGGAAAGGGTGCTCTTGCCGGAAACTTTGACAGTATAACTTTGCCATCAACGGTAGAATTTATGGATTCGGGCAACGTACGAGAAAAAACTGTTTATACGACTAAAAAATCCAATAATAGTGTTATAACACCGTTGATAGAATTACAATACGTAAACTACACTCCTATGCCTGCTGCCGTTTTAACGGGGTGTACGTTTGGAGAGGACGAAAACGGCAATTACGTAAAGTCTTATATGTATTTACCGTACGGAGATCACGGAGAAAGATCTTTTTATAGAGCAGAAGCAAAATCTTTTTCTGCGCACCGCCAAGTAGAACATTACGTCCAAATACCAACGAGGATAGGATACGAGTTTAAAGGCTGGGCAGAACAAGAAGGAGGAAAGGTCCTTTATCCTATAAGCAACAAATCTTCTTATTCAAATTTTAACTTGCCTTATTATCACGCAATTACGGAAGAAGACGAAGACGTAATACGTCCGGGTACGGTTTTATACGCCGTATGGGAAAAAGCTTCTTAATCAGCAAAAATTTTAGCGATAAATATTTTTAAGACAAAGTAAAAAACAAAGCAAAACGCCGAACGAAATAAAGTTCGGCGTTTAAAATTATCACGTGTTTAAAATTGTTTTGAATTGATATTATCGTGCGTTTAATATTATTAGGTTGGCTATTTAAAAATACATACGTATATAGAATTTTAGCACATTTTTATAAAAGTTTTTCGTTTACAAAATGATAAAAAGGCAAAAACGAAACGGAAAGCAAAAAAATAGCGTAAGCTTACGGCAAAAAACAAG
>JAZNFL010000327.1:0-2387 GCA_045589135.1 Christensenellaceae bacterium | reverse complement strand
TTCGGAAGGAGTTTCTCCGTCTACGAAACGAACGCTTAACGTGTTGTTTCCGGCTTGAGTTAAAACTACTTCTGCAAAGTTGGTAGTAACCTTAGTAGCTTCGCCGTTGTTTACAGATACTTCGTAATAGTCTGCGTTAACTACGTAGTTCCAGCTAAGAACGCCTGCTTTATAAGCGATTTCTTTACCTAAAGTGCTTACGTTTAATACAAACTCTTCAGTGTAAGCAGAATCCTTAATTTCGCCATTACCAACAGCTTGAACGGATACCTTAGCGGTCGTCTTGCCGTTTAATAAATCTGCAAGGTCCAAAGTTGCAGCGGTTACGTTTTTAACTTGACCGTCAACTTTTACGTTATAACTTTGAGCACCATCAACGGTTTCCCAAGTAAGTACACTACCTTGTAACTTAACTCCGGTAGGAACTAATAATTTTTCTTTATTGTATTGTAATTCTTGAGCTTCTGGAGAGTTGTAACCGTTAGCAACAGGATAAACGCTTAATACGAGTTGTCCGTTGTAATTCTTGATAGAGAATTCGGTATTTAAAACGGTTTCTTCGTAAGTTTGTCCGCCTGCTACTACCTTAACAACGTAAGAAGTAGCGTTTGCTACTGCATTCCAAGTAAGCTTTTCTGCGTCTTCGTCAACTTCTAATCCGCTAACTGCGTCGAGGTTTTTAACAACAACGAAAGTCTTAGAAACAGAATCCATATAACCTTCTGCCTTTGCAGTTACTTCAAACGAAACACCTTCTTTGGTCATTTGACAGTTTGCAAAGTTGTAAGAAGTTTCTTCTCCAAGTTCTACAGCTGCGTGATCGTGTGCTGGGTTACCACAAACTACTTTAAGAACGTATGCTTGTGCGTTCTTAACGGCATTCCAAGAAACAACACCGTCTTTTTCTTCGAATAAAGAAACGGTATCGAGTTGCTTGTTGTTGTAATATGCAGTACCTATAAATTGGTTGTTGTAATTAACTTCTACTTTGTATTCGCCTGCTTCTTTAGCAGCAAAATCGTAAGTATAAGTTAAACCTGTCAAGGTCTTGTCTTCTACAGTTCCGTCAGGAGCAGTTATCTTAATTCTATAAGATGCTGCAGGTGCTGCTGCGTTCCATTTAATTTGTTGTTCAGAAACGGAAACGTTGAGAACCTTATCTTCTTTCCATACACCGTAAAGAGTCGTGTTTTCGTTAAGAACTTGATCGGTGTATTGTGCAGTAAGCTTTTCTGCGTCTTGCGCATCACTTAACCACCAACCTACGAACAACTCGTTATCTATTACAGGAAGATTGTATACTTTACCTGCAACGGTCTTTTGGTCTTTGAAATAATACCCCTCGGCATTGGACTCGAAACTAACGACGTATTGAAGTTGTCCTTCTTCTACTGCTACGTAATATGCGTAAAGAGTCATATTTCCGGTAACAGGAGCGTTTACGTCGTATAATTCTTGACATTGCTCATCCATACACCAAGCAACGAAGTCGTGTCCTGGTTTTTTAGGATCTTCCGGTAATTCTAACTTCTTACCGTTGAGAACTTCAACTTCTTCAACTGCAAGAGTTCCTCCGTTAGCTACAAACGCAACGTCGAAATATACTTCTTTATAGAAGTTATATACGTTACCTTTATATTCTAACGTAATCATGTTCTCGGTATAACTCAATTTACTAGAACCAGTAACTCCGGCAAAAGCAACCGTAGCTTCTAAATCGTTCAATTTAGAGTAAGTACCAAGCAATTCTTCTTCGCCTTGTTTAAAAACGACTACTTTATCGGCAGAAATGTCGAGAGTCCATTCTTCTAAACCGGCATCGAAGTAGTAACTACCTGTCATTTCTGCTATAGCATCGTTTCCGTCTGATCCACCGCAGGCAACCGCAGAGAAAGACATAGTGCAAAGCATCAATAAGACAAGTAAACTGACTAAAAGATGTTTTTTGGCTTTCACAAAAAAATACCTCCTTAAAATTTTTATCATTATATATAAATAATGATTATACAAAGTTAAAATCGAGCGTTACGCCATCATCTATGCGTTTTGCTCTTCGCCTTTTATTTTGTAACGCTTTTACGTTACAGTATACATTAAATTATACGCATTTTGAAAATTATTCATTGTTTTTGTATATTTTAAAACTTTAAATGCATATATGCAAAATAACAACGGATAAAAAGCGACAAAATCGCTTACAAAATAATATATAGCGATTATAAATATTTTCGATATTTTATCACATTTTTTAAGATAATGTCAACGATTTTTGGGTTACATACATTAAATTATACGCTTTTGTGCAAATTGCCTCATATTTTGTGCACTTTTGACAAAAAATGCCCGAAAAGATTGTAAAATTAGGACACAAAGACAGCAAATAAAGC
>JAZNFL010000326.1:0-5379 GCA_045589135.1 Christensenellaceae bacterium | reverse complement strand
CCTGTTTCTATGCTGTGTATATAGACTTTTTCTTCTCTGGTGTGTTCGCCTTGTCCTAAAAAAGAGCCGACGCATATTGCGGGGATTCCTACGGACATAGGCACGTTGCAGTCTGTAGAGCCGGACGTTTGATTGCACTCGATTTTAGAGTGTTTATAGCATACGGAAGTTACAAAGTCAGTCATTTCTTTTATTTTTACTTGGTCGACGTTTGCTCCGCAAGGGCGTTCTCCAATCAATTCGTAAGATACGTTTAAATCGTTATTTTGTTTAGCTTTATCTATACAGGACAAAAAGAAATCCTTCATGTAAGAAAGACAATTACAGTCGTCGGATCGGTATTCGTAATATACCGATGCGTTTTGAGCAATCGTATTTATAGACGTTCCGCCTTCTATCAATCCCACGTTGTAAGTCGTTTTAGAATTTTCTTTATCGGGCAAAACGCAAGAGTATAAGTCGTTTACAAAAGAACACGCTTTTGCTATGGCGTTTGGATTGCCGAAATGATTAAACGAATGTCCGCCTATAGTTTTAAAAGTAATTCTATATCTGTGCGAGCCGACGCATTTATTTACGACGCTGTCGTATTGTCCGTCGAAGCAATAAACTTCTTTAATTTTACTTCCGTAATCTTTGACTATTTGCCGTATGCCTTTTAAGTTGCCCAAACCTTCTTCGCAAGAGTTTGCTACGAATAATATTCCGCAATTGGGCTTTACGTTGTGCGTCAAAACGTATTTTGCTACGGATAAAAGAATGCAAAGACAAGACGTATCGTCACCAACGCCGGGAGCGTAATAGCATTGTTCGTCTTTTTTAAAAGGTAGAGTAGTTAGGTCGGGGAAAACCACGTCCGTATGGGCGGTAAAAACTATTAGTCCGTTTTCGTCGTCGGCGTTTATCGGCAAAATTACGTTTTTTGCAGAGTCTACGATAACTTGTTTTGCTCCTGCGTTTAATAAAAAGTTTTTACAAAATTCCACTCTTAAATCTTCTTTGTGCGAAGGTGCAGGAATTTGGCATAGTTCTTCGAGCAAATTTAAAGTTTGGGTATAAGTTTCTTTTGCAAAAAGCAAAACGTCTTGTTGGTTTATAGAGTTCATAAAATTAATCGTGGAGAGTTTCTCGTAATCTCCTATTATATATTATAGGTAATCGATACGCTAAGTTTTTCGTTTGTCTTTTGCGTAACAATGTGTTTTGGTTTCCATTTAAAAATTAAAAATAAATAAACGCTTAAAACTTATTACGATTATTATTTTATAAGTAATTAATATAACGATAATAAAAATTTTTTCCGTTAATTTAAAGTCGAGTATAAATTATTGTTTGTTGAACAAGCGTAAAAATTTTTAAATGATACGAACGCAATAGATTAAAAAAATATAGAATAAGCAAAAACTTTTAGTTAAATTTTGCTTACCGAACAGTAGGCTTGTACGGCGATGCCTTCTTCCCGTCCCACTATGCCTATTCCTTCTAATGTCGTACAAGTTATGCCAACTTTGTCTTCGCTTATGTGGACAACTTGGGCGATATTTGTGGATAACTTAGGAACGTATGTGGATAACTTTGGCTTTTCTGCCATAATTACTGCGCTTACGTTGTTTACCTTGTAACCTTTTTGGGTAATCATTTGCATTACCTTTTCAAACAAAAGCATGCTGGATATGTCTTTATACTGTGGATCTTTGTCGCTAAAATGATAGCCGATGTCACGCATGTGGCAAGCGGATAAAATTGCGTCCATTATTGCGTGTGCCAAAACGTCTGCATCGCTGTGTCCCAAAAGACCTTTGGAGTGGGGAATTTCTTCTCCTGCTAGGATAAGTTTTCTTCCTTCTACCAAAGTGTGCAAATCAAAACCTGTTCCGACCAAAATTTCTTCCGTCGGCAAAAAGTCTTTTTTGTAAGTAAGCTTAACATTGTCTTTATCGCCTTTTACGACAGTTACCGGCCCTACGTATTTTGCAAACAATCCGCTTTCGTCGGTAAAAACGTCGTCGTCTTTTATTTGCTTAAAAGCATCTTTTAAAAGTTTTACGTCAAACGCTTGCGGTGTTTGTACACATAAGACGTTGTTTCTTCCAGAAGAAACTATCTTATCTTCTTGGTCGGTAAGGGCTATGGTGTCTACGGGCTCGATACAAGTTACGGCACTTCCGCAAGAACAAGCCGTCTTTATACAGTCTTCGATTATTCTGGCGGAAACGAAAGGTCTTGCTCCGTCGTGTATTATAACAAAACCTTCTTTTACGCAGTTAAGAGCGTTTAATACCGATTGGCTTCTCGTTGTCCCTCCGATTACTACCGTTAAAGGTTTAACGGTGTTTTTAAAAAGGGATAAAAAAACTTCTTTATCTTTAGGAGAAGAAGTTATAATAACTTCGTCTACGTCTTTGTTTTCTAAAAAAGGTTTGACGGACCTTTCCAAAACGGTAAGTCCGTCGATTTTTTGTAAAACTTTATTTTCTGTAAATCCCGTTCTGCTACCATTGCCCGCAGCGGTTATAATTGCAGTTATCTTCATATAAATCCTTTTAATCGTTAATTATTTCGTAAAGAGAGTCCACTTGGTCTTTTTTTACAGTTTCTTTTAACTCTTTTACTTTAAATTTTACCTTGTTTTCTCCAAAACCTATTTCTACAACGTCGCCTATTTTTAAGTTGTAGGCGGGTTTTACCTCTTTTCCGTTTACGGTAACTCTACCGCTTTTGGTCGCCTCGTTGGCGACTGTTCTGCGTTTTAATATGCGTGCAACTTTAAGAAATTTGTCGATTCTCATATAAAATTCGTCCTATTATATAATAAATAAAAATAAAAAAATTAAAAAGTGGGTTAAATTCGTTGACTTATTTGACTATTTACATTATAATAATAAAATGCTATAATTTCCATAATAGACCCATTATGCCGTTTTTGATGTTTTTTGGTAAAAAATTAATCATTTAAGCGCCTAAAAGTTGCTATCGGCGTGGGGTTGTTGAGATAATTATACTACAGTTTTATCAAGAAATCAAGATTTTTCACAATTTTTAAAAGGAGTGTAAATAATGAGCAGAAATTTACCTGAAGAAAAATTTGGCAAAATCACCAGGAAGACTTTCTCCAAAATTAAGGGCGACGATAAAATTCCTTATCTTATAGAAGTGCAAAGGGATTCTTATAACGCTTTTATCGAAGAAGGCATCAGTGAGGTTTTTGAAGATTTCTCTCCTATAACAGATTTCTCAGATCACTTCGAACTCTATTTTTTAGATCATAGTCTTTCGGACAAGCCTAAATATGACGAAAAAGAGTGCCGTGACAGAGACGCTACTTACGCTATACCTCTCAAGGTAAAGGTAAGACTTGTAAACAAAGTTACCAATACTATAATCGATTCAGAAGTATTTATGGGTGATTTACCCAAGATGACCGATAACGGATCGTTTATAATAAACGGTGCAGAAAGAGTTATAGTTTCTCAGCTCGTAAGAAGCCCGGGTGTTTATAACGGAAGCGACGTAGATGCAAAGACGGGTAAAAAGGTTTATACCACCACCGTTATACCTAATAGAGGTGCTTGGCTCGAATACGAGCAAGACGGTCAAGGCGTATTATGGCTTAAGGTAGACAAAACCCGTAAAATAACTTCTACCGTTTTACTCCGTGCTCTCGGATACGGTACTAACGAAGAACTTCTCGAACTTTTCGATAACGATCCAATGATTAAAGCTACGGTAGAAAAAGATACCGCTGCAAACGTAAACGACGGATTGTTCGAATTATACAGAAGATTGCGTCCGGGAGAAATTCCTACCGAAGACGCAGTTAAGCAACATATTAAAAATCTTTTCTTCGACGCAAGAAGATACGACGTTGCAAGAGTTGGTAGATATAAATATAATAAAAGACTCAATCTCGGTGTGCGTATTATAGGTTGTACCGCATGGGAAGACGTTGTAAGTCCGGATGGTGAAGTTCTCGCAAGCAAAGGCGACGTATTTACTTACGAACAAGCTAAGGCTATCCAAAATAGCGGAATAAACAGCGTATTCGTTAAGACCGAGAGTGGAGAAAGACATAAGATTATCGGTAACAACACGGTAGACTTTACTGCTGTAACGGGCGTTAAGGCAAGACCTTTCGGCCTTTTAGAAACGGTATACTATCCGGTATTGCAATTCTCTCAACAAGTTGCAAGTTTTGCTAAAGAAACCGGCATAGAAGAAGCTTCGGATAAATTCTGCGAAGAAATCAACTCGCTCTATTACACTGCAGAGCTTCCGGAAGGAGTAGAAGAAAAGCCGGAAGACAAGAAAAACGCAGAAAAGAGAAAAGAACAAAGACGCAAGTTTGTCGCTGCTTGTTTAGAGTTTTATGACATTATTGCGGCAGGCGTTCCTTCTAAACTCGATGCAGAACAAAGAAAAACAGTTAAACCTTTAATAGAAAAATTAAACCACAAACACGTAACCGTAGACGATATTATCGCAACGGTATCTATAAATGCAGACCTCAATTACGGCATTGGAACGGTTGACAACATCGACCACTTAGGTAACAGACGTGTAAGATCCGTCGGAGAACTTTTACAAAATCAATTCCGTATCGGTATTGCAAGACTCGAAAGAGTTATAAAAGAAAGAATGGCAACTCAAAAACCGGAAGAAGTAACCGCTCAAGGTCTTATAAACGTAAGACCGGTTAGTTCGGCTATCAAAGAATTCTTCGGTTCTTCTCAGTTGTCGCAATTTATGGATCAAACCAACCCGATTGCAGAACTTACCCACAAGAGAAAGTTGTCTGCATTAGGACCTGGTGGTCTTAACAGAGAAAGAGCAACCTTCGAAGTTCGTGACGTACACTACACGCACTACGGAAGAATGTGTCCGGTAGAAACGCCGGAAGGTCAAAACATCGGTCTTATTACTTCTCTTTCTACTTTTGCTAAAGTAAACGAGTTCGGCTTTATCGAAGCTGCGTACAGAAAGGTTAAAAAACCCGAAGGCGTGGTTTCTATGGCGGACGAAGACATACATTATCTTACTGCGGACGAAGAAGACGCATTTATCGTTGCTCAAGCAAACGAACCGCTTGACGAAAATAATAAGTTTGTCAACAAACTCGTATCTTGCCGTGTAAGAGACGAAATAACCAAGAGAGATGCAAGCGAAATCGACTATATGGATATTTCTCCAAAACAACTCGTTTCGGTTGCTACGGCATTAATACCTTTCCTCGAAAACTGCGACACCAACCGTGCACTTATGGGCTCTAACATGCAAAGACAAGCAGTTCCTCTTCTTAAACCGGAAAGCCCAATCGTCGGTACGGGTATAGAAGCAAAAATCGCTATGGACTCCGGTGTTATGTGTATCGCTAAAGAAGCA
>JAZNFL010000325.1:0-9247 GCA_045589135.1 Christensenellaceae bacterium | reverse complement strand
TGATATAGTATAATTCCCTCTCAAACACATTTGCCGTAGTGGACTCACTATTTGATTTTGCAGATTGTTTCATAATAGATGTTCTCAATTCATCTATATCAGAAATATATTCTCCGCTATTCAACCACTCATTAATCTTGTTTTTCATCTTTAATTCCCTTCGTTAAACCTAGGTCAATAACTACAGCCTTTTCACGCGCTAAAAAATCGGTCTACACTTATATTTACATTATATCACAAAATTTGACTTTTTACAATATATTTTACTGTTACATTTTCACGTTTTTACTGTACACGTTAGCACATTTTCGTTCACAAAAAGTTATCTTGATATATGCCCCGCCTTATGGTAATGTATGATGCTACAAGGAGGTGAGCTTATGAGAAGCACGCTTGAAGAATTGTGGCACGGAAATATTTCTCCGGAAACCGTAAGGAGCCTGCGACGGAATAGCGAGTCAACGAGCGTCCAACGAACCAACACGCCTGAGATGAAGCGCTTGATGGACTACATGGCCCGGCACCACGACGATCTCATCACCACAATGACGGACGAGCAAAAGGATATTTTTGAGCGGTTCGACGATTGTTGGAGCGAGTATGCGAGTCTTGCTGAAAAGTCAATCTTCGTGTATGCGTTCCGTCTTGGAGCGAACATCGCGATAGATATTCTCTCCGCCGATTATCGCAGCTAACAAAAAACAGAAATACCGCCTACACCATTTTCGATGTAAGCGGCATTTATCATTACTCCCCGAGGAACGATAAAACTGGTTATTTTCGCTCATTTTAGCGCTAAAAATCGCTTTGAAACCTTAAAAACCGATTTGAAACCGAAATTTCCAATTTGAAACCGACCTTATTTTATATCAATATCTTCTCACTTTAGTCCTTAGATTAGTGCGCCAGTAATTACTTCTATTACTGACGCACTAGTTATATTTGCCTATCGGCAAGTTATATTAACTTTTAGCAGTGTTATTTTGCTATGCAAAGATTTATTCGTTTTAAGCGAGTGTTAAAGAGCGTTAATCTTTTTCTTGGTCATTTGGCGGATCTTTGCGATTTAGATATTTATTTATAAGAAAGTTATATCTTTTTTGATATTTTTGCGTTTTTTCTAAAGAATCCAACGTCTTTGGGGTTTTTTTACCAATAATTGCATATAAATTATTTCCGTAAGAGTAGACACAATTAAGTCCTTGCTTTATTTGTGGCATTTTTGATTTAAGCCACGCAAATTGTTGAAACGTAAAGAAACTATCCGGTGTTGTAAAAATCTCAAGTTTTTTGCATTTTGAGATTAAGTTTAGATAATATTCGCTAGATTCATCTTTTATTACGTCAATATGTAATTCTTTTAAACAAGGCATATTGACAACAAAACTAAAGTCTTTTACGTGCATTTTTGATTTAAAAGAAGAAAGTCCGTTGCAACCCAACAAACAAAGTGTTTCGACAGAACTACCGCAAAAAGCAGAAAAATCAGATACTTGATAATATTCTGTAATCTCAAAATTTTTTAATTTTTTGTTTCTTTTTACATCCCATAAAGAATCTTGTTTTGTATTCCAATAAAGTTGTATAGATTGGAGTTCCGAACATCTTTCTAGAGGAGTAAAATCAAATTTTTGATTGTGTTTTGCCGAAAGATGCAAAAATACAACAAAATCGCATATCAAATTTATGATATAATCGAACTCATCTTGCGTATTAAAATCAAAAACAACCCCTTGAGGCTTTAAAACTTTTATATATTCTGCAAACTCTTTATGAGTATAGTACGAACCCTCTACCGCAAAGCGTTCGTCTCCAATTTCGTTAGTAAACCCGATATATTTATCATATTTATAATTTCTTCGAGTAGATATTTGTCCATCAGCAATAAATATATATTTCCGCATATTTTTACCCTTAATTTTTCTTAACTTTTAAATATTCGGTAACAGCAGTGCCGTCTACTTCTTTTACTTTTGTCAAGGCAAAATTTTTAATTTCTCCATCGTAAAATAGAGGTTTATCGTCTTTTTCTGCAGTGACGGGAGTATGAACGAGAGAAAGCTCGTCTATTGCCTCTGCCCTTAAAAAATAACCGTTTATTATGCTTCCGCCTTCTAAAAGAAGGTTTTTTGCGTCAAGCAAAGCATAAAGCTTACTTAAAGCCAAATTTACGTCTATGCTTTCTTTCCCTGCCAAAACGTAAGGAATTTTTTTGCTTTGTAAATAAGAAAGGAACTTTTTTTCCGTTTTTTCCGTCAAGACCTCTACGACTTGCGCCATATCGTAACCCGGGTCTTCGTCTTTTATATAAGGGGATTTCCAAAAAAGTTTTCCTTTGGGATCGAAAGATACGGCAAAAAATCCACCTTTTTGGACGCTATCCGGGATATAGTCCTCTCCGTCATTGATAGGAATTAAAGAAGAAACGTCCTCTTTATATCCCCCGGTAAAGCTTGATTCCATAGTAACCCTACCGCAAATAAATCCGTTATATCCACGGTTTTTGTATTCTCTGTTTATCTCGTAATACACTTCGGTTGCCTTAGCGCAACTCTCTTTTGATAAAAACTCTCCCGTTACTTTTCCGTCTAAAGAAACGAGCATATGACATACTATATAAGGTCTTTGCATACTTCCTCCTTTATATAAGCACACCGTTACAATGGTCTACTTCGTGTTGAATTATTTGTGCGGTAAATCCGACGTATTCTTTAACTTTTGTGCGCATTTGTAAATCGGTATATTTTACTTTTATCTTTTTATAACGTCTTGTCGGTCTTGCCCCACCTAAAAGCGAAAGACAACTTTCTTCCGTATCGAAAGCAAGAGTTTTTTCTACAATCTTAGGATTAAGCATTACGATAATGCTTCCAAAGGCGTCGTAAAACGCTATTATGCACTTGGTTTCTCCTATCATATTGGCTGCCATGCCCACGCAAGTTTCTTTGTTTGCTCTAAGCGTATCCTCTAAATCCGTCGCAATATTAAGATCTTCTTTAGTTGCACGTTGGGACGGTCTTGCCAAAAACAAAGGATCGTGCATTAATTCTTTTACCATACTTACTCCTTTGCGCAAATAAAATATTTCGCCTACTGAGTTTATGGTTAGTATAACACTTTTTGCGTAAAAATACAATACGTTTTTTGTTTTTGTTGACCTTTTTATGTAAAGATAACCTTGCGTATTTCTACTCCGCTTAAAAAACATATTGCAAAAATTCCACAAACAAAAACCGTCGACGCGAGAAAATTATAATACGTATTGCATTTTATCCATATCTATGTTATACTTAAAAAAAATTGCGAGATACCTATATGAAACGTTTTAAATATCATTTTGAACCAAAAATCGGCTGGATGAACGATCCTAACGGCTTATGTTATTATAAAGGAAAGATCCATGCGTTTTTTCAGCACAACCCCAAAGACGTCGTTTGGGGGCCCATGCATTGGGGACACGCCGTAACCGAAGATTTTATTCATTGGACCGAAGAAAAAATAGCGATGTACCCCGATATGCCTTATGAAGACGACGTAGGATGTTTTTCGGGCTCAACGGTTGTCGTAAACGACACAATGCACTTGTTTTATACGGCAGTTTCTAAAAAACTCGGCCAAACGCAGTGTAAAGCCGAATGCGACGGCAAAAAAGTAACCAAGTATAAAAACAACCCAATAATAACTACGCCTTTTGTCGGCAGTAATAAAGATTTTAGAGATCCAAAAGTTATACCCTATAAAGACGGATATCGCATGGTTGTTGGAGTGGACGACGGCGGAGTAGGCAAGATTTTACTCTATAAATCCATAGACTTAACCTCTTGGGAGTTCGTAAACGAAATATATTCTAATCCGTCTATCGGTGGCACTCCCGAGTGCCCGGATTTGTTTAAATTGGAAGACAAATGGGTTCTTAAATATTCTGCAATAAAACCCCAAAAAGAAGCCGAAGTCTTTGTCGTTGGCGATTTTGACGGAACAAACTTTAAACAACAAGCCGTTTACTATCCGTTTACGGGGCACAGAGATTATTACGCCGGACAAACTTTTGAGATGCCGGACGGAAGAAGAATAATTATCTTTTGGTTTTACCACGATCGTAGACCTCTGGAAAAAGGTGCTACGAGTGCGGGTGGATTTTCTATACCGTTTACTTTATTTTTTAAAGACGGACGACTTTGCGCAAAACCCGTAGAAGAAGTCCAAAGTTTATTTAAGGATTTTGACGAACACGTCTTTGTAGACGGAACTAAAATAACTGTTTTAGACGGAGAAGCTACGGAAACTTTTGACGTAAACGGACTAAACGGTATAAGTAAAATCGACAACGTTAAAGTTTTATTTGACGAAAAATCTGTAGAAATAGTCGTAAACGACGGTCAACTCGTTTTGGCAAAATGGACAAACTAAAACTCTTTTGTCTATAAATATAAAAGGCAAAGCATAGTCTTATGCTTTGCCTTTTATATTTAGCCTAAATTGAAACTTCAATTTAAGCTTTTTATTTTTGGCTCTATTGCATATTATAACTGATTGGCATTTTAAAAATTATTCTACGTCGAGATTTTCAAACAAAAACATATCGTTATCTAAAAATTCGAGAACGGACATTCCGAAACCGTTTGCCAAACGTAAAACAGTTGAAAAAGTTACAGTTTTGCTTTTTCCGCTCATAATCCATTGCATATGTCCGTGTTGAATACCCGAAAGTTTCTCTAAGCGATATTGAGTCATCTTCTTTTCGGCAAGCAACCCGATTATTCTTTTTGCTACCGCATCGTTTACAGTCATTTTTTTCTCCTATTAAAAGAATACGCACGAAAGAACTCTTTCCTATATGTTGCCTTATTCTTTTATTCTTGCTATAATGAGAATGTATACATACATAAAGGATGAATACAATGATTATTACTTTTTGTGGACACTCAAATTATATAAGCAGTTTAGAAAATAAAAAGGCTTAATTAAATTTTATTTTCTATGACCAAGTGTTCCGTATAATTTTACACTCTATATAACTTACGCCCGTATAATATTTTTGTAATCTATCTTGCCAATTGCTAAGTTTGATTTTTTGCTAATTTTTTACAAATAGCTTACGGATTTAATGTAAATTATCTGTAAAATCGCAAGATTTTGTCGTTTTTTTTGGATTTAGCCGCCTTTACCTTGACAAAGTCTTGTTAAAGTTATAGAATAGCATTGTTTGATTTTTAAGTATTATATAAGTAAGATCTATTTTTATTTGTAGAACGTACGATAGTTTATTATATCTACGAATAAAAATATTATATTAGATCTAGATGTAGGAGTGGATTATGGCAACGGAACATATTCTTTTTTCTTTATCGTTAGCGCTTTTTGGCGGGCTTATGCTCTCAAGACTTGCTAAACTTTTAAAACTCCCCGCAGTTACGGCTTATCTTATTGCCGGCGTACTCCTCGGACCTTTTTGCTTGGGGGCTTTTGACGTAAAAGGTTTGGGATTTACAAGCCACGCAAACATAAAATCGTTTTCTATAATTTCTGACGTCGCTCTTGGATTTATTGCGTTTTCTATCGGAAACGAATTCCGACTTTCTCAATTAAAAACCATAGGCAAACAAGCTACTGTAATAGGAATTTTTCAAGCAGTATTTACGACTTTAGTAGTAGACGTAGCACTTATATCGTTACACTTTATAATTCCGCACAAATTGTCCTTAGAAGCGGCTATAGTCTTAGGCGCAATTGCTTCTGCCACCGCCCCTGCAGCAACGCTTATGGTCGTAAGACAATATAAAGCAAAAGGACCTTTGACGGACACCTTGCTCCCCGTCGTTGCTCTCGACGACGCAGTAGGTCTTGTTTTATTTGCTATTTCTTTTGGTATAGCTAAAGCTTTATTGCAAGGCAGTGTAAGTATTGTTTCTATTCTTTTAGAACCTGTTATAGAAGTCGTTCTTTCTTTGGGGTTGGGAGCTCTTATGGGTTATCTTTTCTCGTTTTTTGAAAGATTTTTCCACTCTCGTTCTAAAAGACTTTCTATGTCGGTTGCCTTTGTTTTGTTGACGGTTGCAGTTTCTTTGCTTAAGTTTGAAATTAAAGGTCTTGGAATACACGTTGCTTTTTCTTCCTTACTTTCTTGTATGATGCTCGGAACGATATTCTGTAACGTATGTGATTTTTCCGCAGAACTTATGGATAGACTTGACCGTTGGACAGCACCAATATTTATACTTTTCTTCGTTTTAAGCGGTGCGGAATTAGACCTTTCGGTTCTTACGGATTTACTTATAGTATTAATCGGTATCGTTTATATAGGCTTCCGTTGCATAGGAAAATATTTTGGTGCAAGCATAAGTTGTTCTTTAGTAAAAAGCGACGAAAACATCAAAAAATATCTTGGAATTACACTCTTCCCACAAGCGGGCGTTGCACTTGGTATGGCTCTTAAAGCCTCTCAATTAGGCGCTACGGGCAACGTTGTAAGCGACATAGTTTTGTTTTCTGTACTCGTGTACGAAATCGTTGGTCCTTTCCTTACAAAAATCGCCCTTACAAAAGCAGGGGAAGTTTCTCCGGAAGGAAAAATCAGCGCAAGAGGAAAGCCTCATATTTAACCAAAATAACCTTTGTTATAAGAAAAGTCCACTACATTTCGCTTTTTGCGAAGTATAGTGGGCTATAATTTTGTCTTAAACTAAAAACCCCTAAAAGAAGGACCTTTTTACGGCTTTTAATGTTTCTGATTTTTACATAGTTATTCTTCTAAAACAAATACAAACGTATTAACCCCATCAACGTTTAGATGGGGGTTGCTTTTTTATTTAATATTTACTTGATTTTTTCTAAAATTTCTGCAACGTCTTTAGTTAATTTTTTAGGAGCGGTAGGAGGAAGGAATTTTACGTCCTTTACGCTCTTGCCCGTCAACGCTTGCGCCCAAGCTAAAGACGCAGAAAACCTACCCACGTCTTGAGATAAATGCCCACCGTCCCTATATAAAACGTCGTCCGGATAACCTTTATCTTTAAGCCCTCTTATTACGTCGCCCGAATAAATAACCCCGACAAACCTTTCATCCGTCAAAATTAACTCTTTAACGCATTTGGTTATTTTTTCGTCCATAATGCGGTTTGTTCCGTAATTTTTAAGACCTTCCCAATCGCTCGATTTTGGATAAGACCAAGTTTTATGCCAATAGCGAATGATTTTTTTGTGATTTAAAATTTCGTCTACTCCGTCTATCGCCTTATTAAGCCACGGATAAAAAGACTCTTTTATGCCGGACAATCCACTTACTTGCTGAAACGTTACTATCTCCCAATCCTTATCTAAAAGGCAACTTTTAAGCGATACGTCATCTATAAAATGCCACTCTCCATCGGTATTTAACCAATATCTGTATAAAGGGGCGTCGCTACTGATATTGTTTGCGTGTCTTTCTAAAGAACATCCGCCAATATATGCGTTACCTATGGTTATATCGTCGTAACCAAGTTCTTTAAGTATCGGATAAAGCCACTCCACACCGTCTTCTGCAAAGCTATTGCCAACGGCAAAAACTTTTATGGTTGATTTCATTTTTTTATTCCTCTATTGTATATTTATAAAGCAAACTTTTTGCAATTCCTCTTTCTTTAGCCACTGCTTTTATGGCTTCTTTTTTGTCGTAACCTCTTTGCAAATAGTATTCTACGTGCTGTTTTTCTGACATGTTAAGCAATGGATTCTGTTCTTCTTTTCCTTCCACTAAAACGACGTATTCCCCTTTCGGCTCGAAAGGATATCCGTCTTTTAAGTTAAACTCTTCTCTTGCTTCGTGTATTTTGGTTATCTCTTTTACCGCTACGGCTTTTCTTTCTCCTAAAACAGCATACATATCTTTGACGTCTTTTTTTACGTCGTGTGGAGCGCAATAAAAAATAAGCGTAGAATCCACACCTTTAAATTTTTCTAAAAGAGTAGTTCTTTCTTTATTTTTCTCCGGTAAAAAACCAATAAACGTAAATCTAGAAGAACAAAGCCCCGAAAGTATAAGTGCCGGAACGAATGCGTTAGGTCCTGGTATAACGGTAAACTCTAAACCGTTTTCTATAAGCATAGAAACGAGAACGTTTCCCGGATCGGACACGACGGGCGTTCCTGCGTCGGAAATTACCGCCACGTCTTTGCCTTCTTTAAGCATGTCGATAATCTTTTTGCCTTCGGTCAATTCGTTAAACTTATGATAGCTTACGAGTGGTTTTTTAATTTCGTAAAAAGACAAGAGTTTTAAAGAATGTCTCGTATCTTCGCACGCTATTATATCTACGCTTTTAAGGGTTTCTAAAGCCCTTAAAGTTATATCTTTTAAATTGCCTATAGGTGTTGCTACGAAATAAAGCATAAATTTTACTTTCCTTTGTTTTCTATAGTGGGCAAGATTTTAAGTTGAGGGGCAGTGTTTTTGACCGCTTCTATAAGGGCTAAATAAATTCTGCTATTATCCCCCGTCGCTACGAACTGTATCTTAGAAGGGTTAAGCCCGTTGTTTTTTAAAGAACATATAAGATCGGTAAATCTCTCTATTCTTTGACATATTGCAAACCTTCCGCCGTGTCTTAACTTTTTAGAAGCTATCTCTACGATTTCTTCTTGGGTAATCTCCGTTTCGTGACGGCACATGGCTATATGCGGTGCTAAGTTGACTTCTCCGCTGTTTTTCTTTTTGTACGGCGGATTGCATAAAATTAAAGAAAAATACCCGTTATACTCTGAACGTATATCTTGAAGTCGACAGTTTTCTACCGTCATTTTGTCTTGAAGGTTATTTAATTCTATACTTTTGCCGTTTATATCCGCAAGTTGTTTTTGTATCTCGAAAAAAGTAACGGAAGAAAGATTTTGGTGCAGTGCATAATAATGTAGCCCGACTATTCCGCTACCGGAACAAAAATCCGCAACTTTTTCGTTTTTACGAAAACTTGCAAATCGAGATAAAATAACCGAATCGGAAGTAAACCTATACAAGTCGTAGTCTTGAATAATTTTAAGTCCGTCTATTCCTAATTCTTCTATCTTTTGCGATGACGTAAGTTGCATAACTACGATTAAACACTCCTTATCTTAAACGTTTATCGACACGCAAAACTTAACTTTTATGCCGTTATTCTTACGATATATTGTAACATATTTTTTATACAATTTCAACCGCAATAACCATAAAGTGTTCTGCCTTGTACTAAATTTTAATCCACGTCTTTAAATTTTACGCATATAAACC
>JAZNFL010000324.1:0-1811 GCA_045589135.1 Christensenellaceae bacterium | reverse complement strand
TAAAGGAAGATGTAACGTAACTAACGATTGTTCGGTAGAAGAATTTTTAGATAACGTCATTAGTAACCCTAAGTTTTTAATGGGTTCTTTAAGGGGGTTTACTCCAGAAGACACCATAAACTTTTTACAAGGTTATAATTTGCCTTTAAAAACCGAAAGAGGCAATAGGGTTTTTCCATTGTCGGATAAGTCGAGTGACGTTATAAAGTGTTTAGAAAAAGCATTAAATACTATTGGCGTAGAAATCGCTTTAAACGAAAACGTCTTAGATATTTTAGAACAAGACGGAGAAGTAACGGGAATCGTCACGGATAAACGAAACATTTCCTGTAAAAAAGTAGTTGTTTGTACGGGTGGATTAAGTTATAAGTCTACAGGAAGTACAGGGGACGGATATACTTTTGCAAAAAAACTTGGACACGACGTAGTTCCTTTACGACCTGCGTTAGTCGGATTAAACCTAAAAGGAGAACTGTTTAAATCGTTACAAGGTTTGTCTTTAAAAAACGTTGGTTTAACCGTTTACGATGGAAGCAATGCTGTTTATTCAGGTTTTGGAGAAATGCTTTTTACTCATTTCGGAGTATCAGGACCTATAGTTTTGTCAGCTTCCAGCAAAATCAATAGAATAGATTTAAAAAACGTAACCATTTCTATAGATTTAAAACCGGCATTATCTTTAGAAAAACTCGACGAAAGAGTTTTGAGAGATTTTGCAAAATTTAAAAATAAAGCTTTAAAAAATTCTTTGGACGAACTATTGCCAAAAAGTTTAATTCCTATTATAATAGAACTAAGCAAAATCGATCCAAACAAGAAAAACAACGTTTTAACCGCACAAGAAAGGCGACAACTAGTTTCAACTTTTAAAGATATGCGTTTTGCAGTTGCTTCTTTAAGAGATATAAACGAAGCAATCGTTACGTCGGGAGGGGTTAACGTTAAACAAATAAACCCCAAAAATATGGAAAGTAAATTGATTAAGGGATTGTTTTTTGCCGGAGAAGTATTAGATTTAGATGCTTTTACCGGAGGATTTAATATACAAATTGCGCTTTCAACAGGATATAGCGTAGGAAAATAAGAGGAGATTTTATGATTAATATTGCAATTGACGGCCCTGCAGGCAGTGGAAAAAGTACGATAGCTAAAGAACTTGCAAAACATTTTGACATTTTATATCTCGATACCGGGGCTATGTATAGAGCGTGCGCCTTAAAGGCGTTAAAACTCAATATCGATAGCAAAGACGAAGAAGGTGTCAAGACTTTTATCGATGATATAGATTTACAGGTAAAATACGTCAACGGAGCTCAAGTGACTATGCTTGATGGAGAAGACGTTTCTACCGAAATAAGAAAAAACGAAGTATCCATGATGGCTTCTAATATTTCTGCTATTAAATGCGTAAGATTAAAGATGGTAGAAATGCAAAGAAAGATTGCATCTAATACCGATTGTATTTTAGACGGTCGTGATATTGGATCGTTCGTTTTGCCAAATGCTAAATATAAATTCTTTTTAACTGCTGACGTCGACGTAAGAACGGACAGAAGATTAAAAGAATTAAAATTAAAGGGTATAGAAGTTGATTTTGATACCCTTAAACAAGAAGTAATAGCAAGAGATTATCAAGATTCTCATAGGGATTTTGCCCCCTTAAAGCAAGCCGAAGACGCAATAGTGATCGATACTTCTAATTTATCTATAGAACAAGTAAAGGAAGTAATTATTTCTTACATTAAATAGGAGTTTTATATGATTTATCGAATTTGTCGTGTTTTAGTTATGAGTTTTTTTAAACTGTTTTA
>JAZNFL010000323.1:0-5202 GCA_045589135.1 Christensenellaceae bacterium | reverse complement strand
TTGTGATATAAACCACAGGTAAAAATATAACCCTCTAACTCTTCTTGGGTTAGGGTTATTACTTTTTCGGGAGTGTCGTATTTTTTAAATAAAACTTCCGTAACCTTATTTACCCTTTCGTCCGTGCACTGTGCAGAAAGTATTACTGCTATCAACAACTGGTACGGAGAAGAATACACCAAAGCAGGCTTTGCCATAGGATACGTTTGTGCAAGAATATTTACAACCTGCTGTTTTTGACTTTTATTCATAAAAAACCCTTAAAAAGGGGTTGCCGATAAGACAACCCTACGTTTTCTATATTATTTTATCATAATTTGAGCGAATACACAAACATTTTTAATATATTCTTACCGTAGAACTTCGGTTTCCAGAAATCTTAACGTAAAATATTCCGTAAAAACTGCTTAAATTTAAAGCTTTTATCACTCGTAAAGCAACTTGCAATCCCGATTGAGAAAACTTTGCCGAAAGCCCACAACCAACCCTTGCTTCTTTTGGGGTGGGAACTATTGAACAAAAAACTCCTGCGGATTTTAGTTTTTCTAAAAAGGCGAAAACCTCCGTTCTCGATTTAAATACGGCTATATAAGTACTCATTATTTTTCTCCTTAGTAGCATAAAACGGCACCTGTATTATATATATTATTTATATAAAAATATTGTGAGGCTACTAAAATGATTTATCTTGACAACGCCGCAACGGGAGGATTTAAATCTTCTGCAGTAAAAGACGCCGTCTTTTCTGCCGTAAACTACCTTTGTGCAAACCCCGGAAGAAGCGGTCACTATTTATCTTTGACGGCAGAAGAATTCGTATTTAAAACGAGAACTGCTTTAAACAGACTTTTTAACGGCTACGGCACTTCTAAAACGATTTTTACCAAAAACTGCACCGAAGCGTTAAATTTGGCAATATTAGGCACCGTAAAAAAGGGCGACCACGTGGTAACTACGGTAACCGAACACAATAGCGTTTTGCGCCCGCTTATAAAGTTAAAAAAACTCGGCATAGTAGATTTTTCGGTTGCACACCCAAGCAACGGTAAATACATAACCGCCGAAGACGTAAAGCCTTTTGTTACCCCCAAAACGTCTTTAGTTGCGATAAACGGAGCGTCCAACGTAACTGGGGCTTTAAACGACGTACAAGGGATAGCTAAGCTTTGTAAAGAATACGGCGTACCCATACTCGTAGACGGAGCGCAAACGGCAGGACACGTAAATACAGATCTTAAAAATTGGGGAATAGACCTTTTTGCCGTGGCAGGACACAAGGGCTTGGGAGGAATTATGGGAATAGGCGCTCTTATGTTTTCTGACAAAGTATCCCCCGAACCACTTTTAACGGGCGGTTCGGGTACGGAAACTTTTTCTGACGAGCCGTGCTGTTATCCCGAAAAATTAGAGAGCGGAACGCTTAATTTGCCGGGCATATGCTCTTTGTACGAAGGCGTATGCCTTGTCGAAGAAAAACTAAAGCAAACCGAAAAAAATCTTATTTCTACAAGCAAATATTTGATAGACTTGTTGTCTTCTATAAACGGTGTAAAAGTTTATTCTGAAGCAAACCCTTGCGGAATAGTTTCTTTTGAAGTAAAAGAAAAAGAATCTGTAGCCGTGGCAGAAATACTTTCTTCTAAATACGATATTGCAGTAAGGGGTGGGTTCCATTGTGCTCCTTTGATGCACAAGTTTTTAAAGACGGACGAAAAAGGTCTTGTCAGAGCAAGTATAAGTTCTTTTAACAGCAGACAAGAACTTTTAAAACTGTATTACGCCGTAAAAGAAATTGCTCAAAATTAATTTATTGACGTTAATTTCCGTTTTTTAGTTTTTGAGCGACTTTTTCGAGTTTTTTTACTTGCGATGAGTTTAACATTGGTTTTATCATGTTGCAAAAAGCGTCTATATCCTCGTTTTTTAACGTACCTGCGTCTTTACGCCTTTTTGCTTCTTTTAAAATAGCCGTTATAAGTTGACTTTCACTAGCGCCTTCGTAAGTTTTAACAAAGTCGTTAAATGTTTTTAACTGCTCTTCCGAAAAACCGTTAGCATTTGCACCTGTTGTTTGTTCTTTGGATTTTTTCTCTTTGGCGTAAGATTTAAAATCTTGCATATTACCTCCTTTTATCTCATATTAATTTATGCCGGCATAAAATATATTGTTATCCAAGGAAATATTATGTCTTTACTACCTTTATTATTCTTGCTTTTATTTTCTCAAAACAACCAAAACTTTCAACTGAAAAATTTGTTAGAAAATTTAGACGTTCAATCTCTTGCTCCCGTGCTTAACCTTTTGGGAATAAACGGCAATGCAATAAATTTACTGTCTTCTCCGCAATTTAAAGAAATTTTAAACGGAAACGCAAACCTTTCTTCTCTTTTGCCCTCTTTACTTCCGCTGTTTTCCGGATTGTTTAACGCCGAAAACTCATCAGACAAAAAAAACGACGGGGCAAAAGCCCCGCCTAAAGATCAATGTTTTTATTTAAGTCCGATAGAAGACTTTGCAAACGACACCGTTAAAAACGGATTAAGCGACTACTTTGCACAACTCTAAAGCAGTCTTTAAACAGTCTTGTCTAATCCCAAAAGAATCTACGGAAGCCAGCACTCTATCGTCCGTCGAAGGAGTTACGCCTACGCCGTGTATACTTACACCGCTTACCGGCCAAAAAAGTCCTGCGTTGGTAAGCTTTATTACCTCTCCCGTGACGTAATTTGTGTAATACGTCTGCATTATTCCTTTACCGTACGTGCGATAATCGTAGCCGTCTTGCATTTCGTAACCGGCTAAAACCACGTTGGTTATATTTGCTTGAGTTTTTGCATCGTAATCCAATACTGCACCGATGAGCATTTCGGATGCAGAGGCAGAATTTTCGTCCGCCAAAATAACTATCTTTTTAAACCCGTAATCTCCGTAACGGACTTTATCGCTTGCGTAATGCGTTACGTTGCCTTTTTTATCCGATGAATACCCTATGCTTATATTTTTTCCGTTTTCCCCGTCCCAAACGAGATGACAAGCAATGCTCTGCGCTATGACGAGATACCCGCCGGGGTTGCCCCTTAAATCCAATATAAGCTTGGTTTTGCCGTTTTCTTTAAAGACTTGCATGACCTTGGTAAACTGTCCAGCCGCACCGTTTACGTCGGTTGTCCAATCGGATAACTTATTAGAATTTATATATCCGCTAAAAGATTTAAGTTGAACGTAAGCAGTTTCTTCGTCTAATTCCTTGCCTTCTTCTTTTACGTTGGCGGATTCTTTTTTTATGCCAATTTTACCGCTATCGTCACTTGTAAAATGGTAATATCCGTCGCTATCCAAATAAGAAACGAAGGTTTCGGTAAACTCTTCTTTTGTCATGCTAAAGGTCTTTACTTTTCCGCCGTAATCCATATCCATAACCACGGCATCGCCAATTTCTACCGTCTGCATAACTTGATAATATTCTTCGTAATCGTCTACTTGCGTTCCGTTTACAGACAAAATTTTACCACCGGCGTAAAGTCCGGATTTTTCTGCAGGAGAGTTAAATAAAACGTCTGCTATAGTCAAAGTTTTTACGTTAATTTTGACACCTATGCCCGCTCTGTTTCCTTCGGCGTAAGACATGTATTCTTGGTATTCTTGCTTGGTGTAATACTCCGAATACTCGTCGAGTATCGCATCGGAAAACTTCTTTACGATGTCTCCATCTTCAAAATAATAATTGTCTTTGTACTGTTGCAAAATAAATCTTATAGAAGCTATCTCGTCGTCTTCCGTCTTCCATCTTACTAAATACCCACCGAAAAACGACAAGCACAATAAAGACACACCAATTATCGAAGACAAAACTATCGTTATAATTTTTTTTGACTTTTCTGAACTTTCTACCTTCATACGATTATCCCAAAATTTTACATAAAATAGTCATAAGCTTAAACGTTACGGCATCCGGAAAATACCTTAAATTAAGTCCCGTAGCTCTATCGATCTTATCCAATCTATACATCAAAGTGTTTCTATGCATAAAAAGGCTTCTCGAAGTTTCGGATACGTTTAAACTGTTGTTTAAAAACTCCTCTGCCGTATTGACCATATCTTCGTCAGAAAACACCGTTTTCGCTTCCGGATCTAATAAAACGTCGAGATACTCCGTAAGCTTAAACTTTGGTATGTCTTCTAAAATTTTAACTAAAATATATTCTTTATAAGTATGGACGTTTCCTTTAGATTCGAAGACAGTGCTCATTCTTAAAACGGAAGCAGCTTGTTGATAGCTAGTGTTTACGTCGAGAAGGTTTTTAACCGTACCACCAACGCCTATATTTACCCCAATGTTTAACTCATCCATCAAAGAATCCGCAAGCATTTGAGCAAAGGCGTTTGCAGACTGATATTCGTTTTCGTTATTGTTGTCAACAAACTTAACCAAAGCACAACTCATATCGTCGACGACTACTGCGCTATCCAACTGATTGTTAGTATAAGTATCCAAAAAGTTTAAAATTTCTTCCGTATGAGAAGTAAGCGTGCTTATTACCAAAACGTAACACGCCACGTCTCCTATCATGTATTTACGCATGTATTTTTGTATTTGAAGCCTAGAACAATCCCCTAAAACTATATTTTTAAGATATTCGTTTTTGGATATACTCGCATCTTTACTACTGAGCATTTCTAAAAAAGAAGTAATAAACACTGCATAATTTTTTTCGGTGTTACCGTTTCCGTCTATACAGCCGAGTAAAGAACTGTTTTTATATCGGAATTTAAAATAAGTCTTTTTGTTTACTGCGTCGCTGTACGTTTCTTTAAAATTTAAGTCGGTGGGTGGTACTATATTTACGCTATCTCTCGTAGAAGCAACAAACTTAAATGTGGATGAAAAAACGTCCACGTCTATACCCGTTTTATTTTTTACTTCTTTAAGTAAATTTAAAATTTCTTGTTCCATATTTTCTCCGTTTTGTCAATTTTGTCTTAATACCATTACACTATATACCTTTTTTGTGCATTTTGCAACCCATTTTTTGATTTTGTTTTGTGTTTTTTGTGTGAAATCTTTACCTTAAACAAAAAACCCCCTTAAAAAAGGGGGATTTTATATCATTTTGGTTATTTGTGCACTTTTACCTTATTGTTAAAAATGCACAACGAAAAATTTTACTCAAACGATAAAAGGTCTTTTATTTTAACTCTCG
>JAZNFL010000322.1:0-7456 GCA_045589135.1 Christensenellaceae bacterium | reverse complement strand
CGAACGAGAACGGGATAACCTATTCTCTTTGCCGCAGCAACGCCGTCTTCTATCTTGGTAACAGCTTGTCCGTCCGGTTGCGGAATGTCGAACTTCTTTAAAATCTTTTCGAAGCTATCTCTGTTTTCTGCCTTTTCGATTGCGTCGCAATCGGTACCGATTATTTCCACTCCACGCTTATAAAGAGGCTCTGCCAAATTTATAGCCGTTTGTCCGCCGAGTGAAGCTATTACTCCTTCCGGGGATTCGAAATCCACTACGTTCATTACGTCTTCCGGAGTTAAAGGCTCAAAGTAAAGCTTATCGGAAGTAGTGTAGTCGGTAGAAACTGTTTCCGGATTGTTGTTTATTATAATTGCTTCGTATCCGGATTTTTTAATCGTAGATACTGCGTGTACGGTAGAATAGTCGAACTCTACACCTTGTCCTATACGGATAGGTCCTGCGCCTAAAACAACGGCTTTCTTTTTGTCGGTTAAAATCGATTGGTTTTCTCCGTAATAGGTAGAATAGAAATAAGGAATATACGCACCGCTATAAAGGGTATCTACCATTTTAAACACCGGCTTAATATCGTTTTGCTTTCTAAACTCCGTAACGGCAAGTTCTTTGGTCTTCCAAAGTTTTGCTATATAAGCATCGCAAAAACCTAATTTTTTAGCAGAGAGCAACGCAGCTACATCCATTGGTTTTTGCTTTAAAATTTCTTCCATGTCGACTATTCTTTTAAAACATTCTAAGAAAAGCGGGGTTATTTTGGTTACGTCGTGTATTTCTTCTATAGAAACCCCTTGTCTTAAAAGTTCAGTCACGGCAAAAATGCTGTCGGACCTGTAATCTTTGAGATAATCTATAAGTTTTTCTTTTTCCATTCCGTCAAACTTAGAAAGATAAAGGTGGTTTACTCCTATCTCCAAAGAACGCACCGATTTAAGCATACATTCGTCGAGAGTCGTACCTATACCCATTACCTCGCCGGTTGCCTTCATTTGAGTACCGAGCTTGTTTGATGCGGAAGTAAATTTATCGAATGGAAATCTCGGGAATTTTGCAACAACGTAATCAAGACGTGGTTCGTGTATCGCGGTAGTTCCGGAAACTTCGATTTCGTCAAGAGTCATACCGACGGCTATCTTTGCAGTTACTCTTGCTATAGGATATCCGCTCGCCTTACTTGCAAGCGCAGACGAACGAGAAACTCTTGGGTTTACTTCTATTAAATAATATTCGCTGGTTTTAGGATTGAGAGCAAACTGAACGTTACATCCGCCTTCTATTTTGAGTTCTTTTATAATCTTAATAGCCGAATCGTTGAGCATTTTAAGATCGTGGTCGTTTAAAGAAAGTATAGGAGCAACGACTACCGAATCCCCGGTATGTACGCCGACGGGATCTACGTTTTCCATTCCGCAAATAGTTATGGCGTTATCCGCAGAGTCTCTCATTACTTCGAACTCTATCTCTTTATATCCTTTTACGCTCTTTTCTATAAGAACTTGGTGTACAGGGGAAAGCTTAAATGCGTTAAGACCTATCTCTATAAGTTCTTCTTCGTTTTCCGCAAAACCGCCACCCGTTCCGCCAAGCGTAAACGCAGGACGTAAAACGACTGGGTAACCGATTTTTTCCGCAGCCACTTTAGCTTCTTCTAAACTGTAAGTTATTTCTGAAGGAATAGTAGGCTCTCCGATAGATTGACACATTTCTTTAAAAAGTTCTCTGTCTTCGGCCCTTTCTATACTTTCGCTACTCGTACCTAAAAGTTGCACTCTGCATTCTTTTAAAACGCCCTTCTTTTCTAATTGCATAGCAAGATTAAGTCCCGTTTGTCCACCAATACCCGGAACGATTGCGTCAGGTCTTTCGTATCTGAGAATCTTTGCAATGTATTCTAAAGTCAACGGCTCCATATAGACCTTGTCGGCTATGGTTGTGTCGGTCATTATAGTAGCAGGGTTAGAGTTTACGAGAACTACTTCGTATCCTTCTTCTCTAAGAGCCAAACACGCTTGAGTGCCCGCATAGTCGAATTCTGCTGCTTGTCCAATAACTATTGGACCCGAACCAATGATGAGTATCTTTTTTAAATCTGTTCTTTTAGACATATATTCCTCCGTAGGTGTCTTGTAATATCTTTATTGTCTTTTGACGAAAACTGCTTTTTGATCCATTACGGTAAGCACGTTTTCTGCATTTAATTTTAATCCTTCGTAAGGGGTTGCTCTGCCCTTTGACAAAAACTCCCTTGGCTCTACCGTAAAACTTTGGTTTAAATCCCAAACGGAAAAACTTCCGTCGTATGGAATAGAAAATCTCTTTCTTGGATTTATCGCTAAAAGCTTTACGAGATCTTGCAAAGAAATAACCCCTTCTTTTACGAGATAAGTGTATAAAACCGGAAACGCCGTTTCTATCCCAACAACTCCAAAAAGACTATCTTTAAGACCTTTGGCTTTTTCTTCTTGAGAGTGTGGAGCGTGATCGGTTGCAATCATATCAATCGTTCCGTCCAATATTCCTTCTATCAAAGCGTCCTTATCTTTTTTGCTTCTTAGAGGTGGGTTCATTTTAAATCTACCGTCCTCTTGCAAACAAGAATCGTCTAAAGTTAGATAATGCGGAGCGGTTTCGCACGTGACGTCCACCCCATCTTTTTTTGCTTTGCGAATAATCTCTACGCTTTCTTTTGCCGAAACGTGACAAACGTGGTAAGAACATCCCGTCTTTTTTACGAGTTGTATATCTCTCTCTATTTGGAGATATTCACTCTCCGAAGATATGCCCTTATGTCCGTTTTTTAAGGCGTATTCTCCTTTGTGTACGTATCCACCGTTTAATAAAGAGTTGACCTCGCAATGAGCCACCAACAGTTTGTTTAACTCTTTTGCCTTTGACATTGCCGACTGCATAAGCTCGTCTGACTGAACCCCTTTGCCGTCGTCCGAAAAAGCAATTGCTCCCGCCTTAGCCATACCGTCCATATCAGAAAGTTTTTCTCCCTTTTGTCCAACGGTTATAGATCCGTACGGATAAACCTTTATTACCGCACTTTTGTCTATAATTTGCTGTTGGATAGAAAGGTTTTCCACACTGTCCGGAACGGGATTTAAGTTAGGCATGGTACAAACTGCCGTATATCCACCTCTTGCAGAAGCCACACTGCCCGAAAATATACTTTCTTTATACAAAAATCCGGGTCCTCTGAAATGCACGTGCACGTCACAAAAACCGGGTAATGCAACATATTGTTTGCTGTTATCGAAAGAAAAACCTTCGATATCTGCCAATCCGTTAAAATTAGAAAAATCTACCCCCGTAAAAATCTGAGTGTCGATATTTTTTAAATCCTTAACGTTGATCATATTTTTCTCCTTAAAAAGGTAACAATCTAACAAAAAAGCCTTGCCAACGGCAAGACAAATCAACGAAACTCTTCGCAGTACACTTAAAATCTTACCGTAAACGGCAACTATATTTTGCAGTTCGTAACGATTATATCATACACTATCGACGTTTGTCAATTATAGTTTACGGTAAGTTCGTTATTTTTTAAAATAACGTATATTTTATTTGGGCTTTGTTTACGACAAACACCACCCGTCCAAAACGAAAATTATATACGAATCACCTTTGAACACTCTATATCAATAAGTTGGTTTATAATTTTAGTGAAAAGCAAAAGTTAAAAGACATTAACTCCATATAGTTCACTTCTTAATCGCCACTTTTGTTGTTTTTGATAAACCCTAACGTCGTTATTTTTGTTATGCTTTTACAAAAAGCACAATATTACAAATAAAATTATTGTCTTTTTTAAAATTTGTCTTCTTTACTCAATGCGTAATGCTTAAACAATGCTATTTGCAAATGTTTACTCAAAATTTTATTAATAAACGTAAGAATACAAACCGTAATACGTATGCGTATTTGGAGTTATTTTTTCGACTTGCAAAACACAAAAAGTCCCATCACCGATGGGGCTTTTTATAAAACAATATTAATAAGTGATTTATTTATATTTAAATAATTTTAATGTAGATTGCGTAGGCAGGGAGCAACCTATAGGTTGTAGGAATGTCTATACCACAACAATAACAACGTATTGCGACGTATATAAGACGTTAAAAAGGAAGGCAAAGCAACACAATCGCCACAACCCCCACAACCATTCCTATCCACATCTTTAAAGAAAAACGTTCTTTAAAAACAAATACTCCACAAGCAGAGTTAAGGACAACACTAAGCCCGTTTACCAACGGAAAAAACATAGCAGAAGTAGTCTTTTTTACCAAAAATAAATTTATGTAATTGTTTACAGCACCACCTATTGCACCTATAACGATAAACGCTATTAAAATTACAAGTGGCTTTATAGAATTATTACAATAAGACGAGCGCAAAGATTTATTCTTTTTTAAGGTAAACAAATAAAACACCAAAGAAAACAAAAACGCCATTGCAAAAGCTATCGTTAAAAACGGCAAAATTTGCGCACTTCCTTTGCTTTTAGCAAACCATTTTTGAACTACTCCTATAATCCCGGTAGACACAAACATCGCAATACTGCTTATAAGCCAAGAAATTGAAAATCTTTCTTTTTTTCCGTTAAACACAATTATAAAAAACGCCATAATTAAGACGATTCCTAACACCTGCAAAAGGCTTATTTTTTCGCCCCAAAAAATTGCACCGGATAAAGCAGGGATTATAGTGGAAAGAGAGGCCATAAGCATAGTAAACGCATAAGTTCCGTTTGCAAGTGCCATTGCTCCAAAATAATACTGCAAAACGGTAACCATTCCAAACAACGCCCCTAAAACCCACGTTATATAAGAAACACCAGAAAAATTCCCACAAGCAAAAAAGACAATCGTTGAAATTATTGTCGTCAACAACACGTAAAACCCGTAACTCCTTACGTTGCCTTGTGTTTTGTCTAAGTAGACTTTTTTGATTAAATTGTTAATAAGACAACTAATCGTCGTCAAAACAAAGTAAATTGCCATAAGGGTCTGAGGTTTCCTTGAAAAATTTTTTATCTATATATAAATTATATCATACTTTTATATAAAAACAACAACTTAAATTTTGTAATATGTTAACCTTGTTTCTACAGCAAAACTGAAGGTCTTAAAAAATAAAAACTTTTTACTTTTTAACAAAGTATTTTCGCATAAAAAACATCTAAAAATTATAACTTTAAATCTTTTTTAAACAAATTGCCGTTCGTGCAGGAATGTAAATTTTAAAGCTGTAACTGCCGTCCGATTGTTTTTGAGATTCGTAGACGTATTCTTTAGACACTCTGTCATATCCGCCAAACTCTTTATCGTCGGTAGTTAAAACGACGGCATATTTGCCTTTTTTGTTTATAGGAATAACGTATCCTTCGTAACTTGTTGTAGCGTTAAAATTGATAACGATTATCGTTTTACCCCTTTCGTAAACGATAACTTTTCCGTTTTGGTCTATATAGAGATTTTTTATTTTGGAAGATAAAATTGCGTTTTCTTTACAAAAAGCAATCATCGCCTTATCGAAGTTTAATAGGTATTGATACTTTAAATTTTTATCATCTGAAAGCGACCATTGGCGTCTGCAATAAAAATAACTCCAACCGTTGCCTTCTCTTGGGAAATCTATCCATTCGGGATGTCCGAATTCGTTGCCCATAAAGTTTAGGTAACCTTCTCCACCTAACGAAGAAGAAATTAAGCGTATAATCTTATGCAAAGCCATACCTCTGTCGATAATTAAGTTTTTGCTGTTTATGCTCATGTCGGTATACATGGCACTGTCGCAAAGACGGAACATCAAAGTTTTATCTCCAACCAAAGCTTGGTCGTGAGATTCCGCATAGCCGACGTATTTTTCTTTTGGTCTTCTTGACGTAAGCTCCGTCCAAATTTGCCACATATCCCAGTTTTCGTCCGGAACGGTTTTTAAAAGCTTAATCCACAAATCCGGCTCTCCCATAGCCAAACGGTAATCGAAGCCTATTCCTCCGTCTTTAATTGGAATACACATACCCGGCATTGCAGACATGTCCTCTGCTATGGTTATTGCGTTGGGGTTTACTTGACGAATCAATTCGTTTGCAAGTTGCAAATAAGTAACTGCTTCCGTATCGGTATTTAACGAAAAATATTTAGAATAATCTGTAAAGGCAACACCTAATCCGTGATCGTGATACAGCATTGACGTAACCCCGTCAAATCTAAATCCGTCAAATCTAAATTCCGTCATCCAATATTTTAAGTTGGAAAGCAAGAAGTGTATAACTTCGTTTTTGTTATAGTTGAAAAGTTTAGTTCCCCAAGCGGGGTGTTCTCCCTTAGGACCTTCGTGAAAAAACTGCCAAGTCGTTCCGTCAAACTCGTTGATTCCGTCGAGAACGTTTTTTACTGCGTGAGAATGCACCACGTCCAAAAGTACGGCAATACCCATAGAATGAGCAACGTCGATTAGTTCTTTTAATCCGTTTGCAGTGCCGTATCTAGAAGAAGGAGCAAAAAACGATGAAACTTGATACCCAAAAGACCCATAGTACGGGTGTTCCATAATTGCCATTATTTGTATGGCAGTATAACCCAAATCTTTAATTCTAGGCAATACGTTGTCTATAAATTCTCTATACGTACCTATGCCCTGTTTTTCTTGTGCCATGCCTATATGGCACTCGTAAATAAATATATCGTTTTTTTGAGGGACAAACCCGTCAACCTTCCACACGTAAGGTTCTTCGTCGGTAATTACACCGCATCCTACGTACGTTACCGGATTTTGTTCTACCCTTCTAATATATAACGGAACTCTCTCTAATTGCTCTTTGTTTCGAACTATTATCGTCTTTACGTGGCATCCGTCGTATAAAAAGTCTTTGCCCTCCATAAAAACTTCGAAAACCCCATTTTTAACGTGGGTAAGTTTAATGCCGGGACGTTCCCAATTATTCATATCGCCGATAAGATAAACCTCTTCTGCGCCCGGAGCCCACTCTCTATAAAACCACCCGTCTTGGGTTTTATGAAAACCAAAATATTCGTGTCCGTTAGCAAAATCCAAAAGTTTACCCGTTCTGCCAACTAATTGGAGTTTTTTTCTCCTGTAGTTTTGCATGCGCAAATTGATATCAGTTTCGAACGGTTTAAGAAATGGATCGTATTCTAAAATTTTATATGACATCTTTCCCCTCCTGTCATACAGGCGATTACGTCTGCAACGCTATCGACCTTTCGCTTATATTATAACACAAGATTTTAATTTGTTAACAGTTTTTTTAATTTTTTATAAAAATTAACGCTTTGGCGGTAAATCGTGTTATCTTTGCTCTTTGTACGTCTTACAATTTCGCCCTATTCTAAAACCTTAAAGGCTTATAGTTTTTCGCTCAACGCAAAACAACCAACTAATCGAACCAAACAATCTTATTATAATAGCCACCTCTAATAATTCT
>JAZNFL010000321.1:0-4487 GCA_045589135.1 Christensenellaceae bacterium | reverse complement strand
TATAAACGGCTTCTTAAATTGTTTTAAGCCATTTATAACCCTTTCTTCTGCCAAGAGATAGTTTTCTCTTTCGATGCCGGCGATACTTCCGTCGGTTGTAACGACGACGCCTATGGTAGAATGCTCGCAAATAACCTTATGCGTGCCGTATTCGGCAGCTTTTTCGAAAGGGATTTCTTCTTTGTGCCAAGGAGTCTTAACCTTTCTCGAAACCCCGTCTTCTTCTCCGCCTAAAGCTCCTTCTACCATATACCCAACGCAATCTATAAGACGAACTTTAGCCGTACCGTTGTCGCCAATATCGACAGAAACTGCTTCTGCAGGAACAAATTTTGGCTCTGTTGTCATTACGGTTTTTCCGTCTGCTGACTGTGGCATTTCGTCTATGGCAATGCTTCTTTTTGTTTTGCCGGTTATATTTGGCAACACCAACTTTTCCATAAAATTAGTAACGAAAGTCGATTTGCCCGTTCTTACCGGACCTACGACTCCGACGTAAATATCCCCGTCGGTTCTTTCGGCTACGTCTTTGTATACGTCGTAACTTTGCATAAAAATATAAACCTCCAACCTACTTTACGATAAAGTATATGAGAGGTTTTATTTTTTTATTACTCTTCCGCTTTATTTTGAGAAGATTTTTCTTTTAATTTTTTTAACTTGGATTTATACTTTAAATCCTTTATCATTTGCATCCAATTTGTTGCGTGTTCTTCTCCCGATAAAAGCCTTACTATATTAGCCCTGTGAGCAATCCACGTAAGCGCTATAATCATTATTATAAATAAATCGGTAATAACAAAGACGGGTATGCTCGCGGAAAAGTTCGCCCCAACCGTAAAGCAATCTTTATACAAATGCCAAACGGAAACTATTGCCGAAGGCGTGGTTGCAATAAACGAACCCATCGAGCCCATCTCCGTAATTAAAATAAACGCAAGTGCTAAAATCAAAAATATAGGGGTTATAACAGGCTCTGCGACCAAAAAAACGCCAATTGTAGTCGCAATACCCTTTCCGCCTTTAAACTTCCTCCAAAACGGGAAAATATGTCCGCAAACAGCACAAAAACCCGCCATAAACTCCGTCATTAAACTGACCGAAAGTCCGGAGGTAGCAAATTGTTCGCCCTTAAACACAAGTTTGCCTATAAGCGTAGGAACTACCCCTTTTATTATATCCAAACACAACGTCATAACGCCAATGCCGAGCCCGAAATTTCTACTCATGTTCATCGTGCCGGGATTTCCGCTACCCATTTTGGTTATATCTTTTTTCTTTGCCTTAGATATTAATATTGCAAAGTTGATATTTCCGATAAGGTAAGATCCTACTGCAAGCAATAAAAACTGCCACCACAGATCCTTTAAAAAAACTTGAGTCATCAGTCGTTTTCTCCTTTTTCTCTAAAGAAAAGTCTAATAGGCGTGCCGGAAAAATCGAAAGATTTTCTAAGGGTGTTTTCTAAAAATCTCTTATAAGAAAAATGCACTAAGTCGGCATTATTTACAAAGAAAATAAACGTCGGTGGAGCAACGCCGTCTTGCGTAGCGTAGTAAATTTTAAGTCTTCTGCCGTTTTTGGTTGGCGGTTCGGTAGTTCTTACGGCGTCGCCAATTACGTCGTTTAACGTACCCGTAGTTATTCTCTTTAAAGAATTAGCGTAAACTTCGTCTACGAGTTTTAAGATATTTTTAAGTCTTTGTCCGGTTTTTGCAGAAATATAGACGCTTTTATAATAGTCCATAAAAGCCAAATCGGTATCGAGCTTTTTATTAAATTCGTTTATCGTATAGGTGTCCTTTTCTATAAGATCCCATTTGTTCATTACGATGACGCAAGGCTTGCCTTGTTCGTGTACGTATCCACAAATCTTTACGTCTTGCTCGGTAAGACCTTGTTCGCTATCGACTACGACCAAACACACGTCGGCTCTTCTTACCGCCCCAAAGGCTCTTACTACGCTATAATACTCTACGTCTTCGTCAACACTGCTCTTTTTTCGAATACCAGCCGTATCTATAAGCAAATAGTTTTTATCTCCGTCGGAAAACGGCGTGTCTATAGCATCTCTCGTAGTGCCTGCTATTCCGGAAACTATCGTGCGGTCATAACCCAAAAGTTTATTGGTCAAACTGGATTTGCCTGCGTTAGGTTTACCGACAACGGCTATCTTAATTACGTCTTGATCGGCTTCTTCTTGGTCTATTTTAGAAAAGTTTTCGCAAACGGCGTCCAAGAGATCTCCAAGACCTTTTCCTTGCTCGCAAGAAATCCCGTAAGGCTCTCCAAGTCCTAATTCGTAAAACTCCCACAAGAGCCCTAAATCGAAATTATCCAATTTATTTACTGCCAAAATTACCGGCTTGCCGGATAATCTGAGTTTTTCGGCTACGTCGTAATCGGACGAAGTAATTCCCGATTTTGCATCGCAAAAGAAAACTATTACGTCTGCGGTTTCTATAGCTATCTCCGCTTGCTTTTTAATGTGTCGCCACATTTCGTCTTCTGACTTTAACTCTATACCACCGGTGTCTATCATCGTAAAATTATACCCACACCACTCTGCATCTGCATAAATACGATCTCTGGTTACACCGGGTTTATCTTCTACTATGGAAATTTTTTTTCCGGATATTTTATTAAAAAACGTCGACTTGCCGACGTTTGGTCTTCCTACTATAGCGACCAAAGGTTTACTCATGTTACACCTCCACGTCCGTGGTCAACACGTCGAAAAATTCCGCACCGCCACCACGGCATATTCTTATGGGTTTACCCGTTTTTAAAGAAAGTTCTTCCACCGTCATTCCGTCTAAAAATACGTCCTCGAATTCTTTAAACATACTGCCCGGCAAAACAATCTCGTCGTATTCTTCTTTAAAAGAATTTATCGCATTTAAAACGTCCTCTCCGACGAGCAAGCCCGAACAGTTTACCGTACTTCCAAAAAACTTGTTTTCTGCACTTATAACGTGTACGGTTACACCGGTACAATACTCTTCTACTTGTTTTGCGCATTGACTTATAAACTCGTACGCAGAAGTTCCGGTAATTGTTAAAAACGTCTTACTGTAATTTCTGTTTTGTAAAGAATCTTGTAATTCTTGCTTAAATTTTGTTAGCGATCCTACGCCGTTTTCTATTTGGGTAAACTCTCCGTAAAACTCGTAAGGCTTGACGGGTTTTTCTGCCCTTAAATAAAACTCGTCTGCTAAAACGACGAAATTTTTACCCAGCTCTTCGTTTAGTCTATCTGCTTGCTCGGTAACTTTTACTGCGTACTCTTTAGTTATATCTTCTATCTTAGTAAGCCCTTCTCTGTACTTTGTTATTCCGCAAGGCACTACTGCTACGTTTTCTACGTAAGGATAATACTTAAAAAGGCTCTTTACCGTGTAATCTAAATTTTCTCCGTCGTTTACACCTTGTACCAAAACGACTTGAGTTTGCATCCTTATGCCGTGTCCTGCAAAAACCGAAATATACTCTTGTATTTTATCTGCAAAACGATTGTTGAGCATTTTTTTGCGGATTTCTCCATCCATAGAATGAACGGATATGTACAAAGGGCTTATGTTTTGTCTTATAATTCTTGCGACGTCCTCCTCTGTAAGGTTTGTAAGGGTTACGAAGTTTCCGCACAAAAAACTTTGGCGATAATCGTCGTCCTTTACGTACAAACTCTCTCTCATTCCATCGGGCATTTGAGCTACGAAGCAAAAAATACAATCGTTACGGCAAGTTTTAATGCTTAATCCGTCGTCTTTAAACACAAGACCTAAAGTTTCGTCATCGGATTTTTCTATCTCGTAAGTAACTTCTTCTCCTTTAAGAGGTTTTACCGTCATGGTAAAAAACTCTTTTGCATCGTAATACAAATAATCGAGAATATCCACTGCCGGATAACCGTCGAAACCAACTACGGCATCGCCTTTTTTAAGTTTTAATTCTTTTGCTATGCCGAACTTTTCGACTGCGTCTATAACGAGCATTAAAATTCTCCGTCGATTAAAATTACGCACGCCCATACGGTTATAGCGACGACTATATATTTGCGTTTGGTTTGCCGTAATTTAATTCTTTAGTAACTAAAATATTATATACTAATAATTATTATATATTCTTTTTTAATTTTTGTAAAGTTTTTACTTGCGATAAACTCTTTTTAAAATCGTTTTAGTCTTTTAAACTGCTTTATCGTGAACAATCAAAACCACCAGTTGAACTGGTGGTATGCACTGGCCCTTCAAGGGCATAATACTGGCTGAGCCTTAAGGCTCATTGAAAGGTTTGCCAACCGCAAACAATCTCAGGCAGCCGCTAAAGCGGCTGTCTTTTTATGCCTTGTTATTCTTGCTACCCGTAAACGGGTCTATGTATTCTTTCAAACTCAGTTGGTCGGCTACTATATCTTCCTGCAACTGATTCCTTACATATTCCGCTATTTTCTTTTCGTTCCTGCCTACCGTATCTACATAGTATCC
>JAZNFL010000320.1:0-4216 GCA_045589135.1 Christensenellaceae bacterium | reverse complement strand
CCAAATCCAATTCTGGCGAGATCTCCGTTTTTAACTGCCGAAACAGGTATTACCATCCCTTGAGATTCTCCAAAAAAATCAATTCCTGTAACCTTGCCAAAACCTAAATCTTTTAAATATTCGTAAAAGGTTTCTTTCCCTAAAGATAGCGCTATATCGACAAAAATAGGATTACAGCTGTTATTGAGCGCCAAGGCTAAGTTTTCGTTTGCATGTTTGCCGTTGTCGTGTGTACTCCAACATTTAATTTTGCTTCCGTCAACGTATCTAAATCTACCGGAAGAAAATATATGCTCGGGCGAAAACGCTTTATTGTTGCCGTTAAAATATTCTTGTATATTTGCACTCGCCGTAATAATTTTAAACGTAGAACCCGGCTCGTAACTATCAACTATAGGGATGCTTCTGCTTTGTGAATTTAACAAATCTAAATCATCTCTCGGTATAGAGTTTAAATCATAAGAAGGATAAGTGCATATGGCTTTTACCCCACCGGTATTACAATCTAAAACTATAACCGAAGCATTTTTAGGAGTATATCTCTCAAAAGCTTGACTTATTACCCCTTCGCAAATTTGTTGAATTTCGTTATCAATGGTTAGCGCAACGTTTAATCCGTCTATAGCAGGAACAAAATTTGCTTTACTGTTTTGTAAATCGATACCAATCAAATCCGATTGATATATTATTTCTCCGTTATCACCTTTTAAATATTTATCGTAATATGCTTCTATTCCGGATTGTCCCATACCATCAGAAGAAACGTATCCTAAAATTTGAGATAACGTTTGCGAAAACGGATATTCTCTAGTAGAATCCAACGAAAAATAAACCCCGGGCAAATCGTATTGAGATAATTTTTGTATAATTTCTTTTTCGACTTGAGTTTTTACCGTTATCTCTGAAACGTTTTTATCTATTTTAGAAAGTATTACGTCTTTATCCACAGACAAGACGTCGCTTAAAACGCTTGCTACGTATGACTTGTTTTTTACAGAACGACTTCTTACGTATACTGCATACGTACCCTTAGAAGAAGCCAACACTTCTCCGTTACAGTCTGTAATTTTGCCTCGTTTTGCCTTGACGGGCAATTCTCTCGTCCATTGATCGACAGCTTTTATTTGAAGACTTTCGCCATTTTTTACTTGGACGACGTATAATCTAGCTATTAAAAACAAAAAAATAAAGGTTATTGCGCATATAAGCGCAAATAACCTCTTTCGTACCGTTGAAATCGAAAATTGATTTTTAACGTAATTCATATTTAGTTTGCAAATTCCATCCCCATTTGTTGAGCTTTTTCTATGATGACTTGTTCGTTCATAGCTTCGTCTAATACAACGTTGAGATCGTCTGCTTCTTGTTGTAAAACGTAAAGAACGTCTTGCTTTGTGTCAACAACGTAAGCCATAGACTTTAACGTCTTAGTATTCATTATTACCACAGCAAAAATACCTATCATTATAGCCGTATAAATAGCGATAACTATTTTACCTACAACGCTAAGCTTAAATTGCTGATCTAAATTTTCGTCTATATCTACGTCTGTACGGTAATCATCTTCGAGCTCTTCTTTGGTCATGCCCTGATATTGCATGGTGGTAGAAGTAGGAGTTACTGCAGACTCGTCGTATACAGGATTATTTTTAGACGCATCGATAATTTGAGTTTTTACGTCATCAATGACGGTCGTATTGTCGTTGCCAAAAATTTTTTCCCAACCAACAGAATATTTATTGTTAGTAGTTTCTTGTGTGGTCGTTTGCTCTTGAGTTGCACCGTACTTCATAATATTTTCCTCTCCTTTATGTTTTTCTATCTTTTCTAAATTCTTTCGATAATTCTTAATTTTGCACATTTAGAACGGGAATTATTCTCACATTCTTCTATGCTTGCTTCTATAGGTTTTTTATTTATTAATTTTAATTCTTGTCTTCGCCCGCATACGCAAATTGGAAAACTTTTATCGCATACACAAGACGTTTCTAAGTCCTTAAAAGTAGTCTTTACGATTCTGTCTTCTAAAGAATGGAAAGTTATTACAGCCATTCTTCCGCCCTTTTTAAGCCCAAAAACCATATCTTTGATAACTTGTTCTAAACCTTTAAGTTCTCCGTTAACCTCTATGCGAATCGCTTGAAAGGTTCTTTTGGCAGGATGACCGTCTTTTTTAAACTTAGCCGGAATACTTTTATCAATTATATCGATAAGCTCTCCCGTGGTATCTATAGTTTTAATTTGTCTTTGTTGGCAAATATTTTTTGCTATTCTTTCAGAAAACTTTTCTTCTCCGTATTTATACAAAATATTAACCAATTCTTTTTCGGAATAAGTATTTATAACCTCCCAAGCACTTAATTCTTGCTCAGTATTCATTCTCATGTCAGGTCTTACGTCCCTCGCCATGTAAGAAAACCCTCTACTGCGTTCATCCAATTGATAACTGGATACCCCTAAATCCAATAAGATTCCGTCTAAAAGACCTATTCCGTTTTCTTCTATTATATATTTAAAATTCTTAAAATTGTCGTTTATAAGAGTAAATCTGCCTTCGTACTCTGCGAGCTTTTTGCTTGCTGCCGAAATAGCTTCTTTATCAAGGTCAGTAGCTATAAGCTTACTGTTTGTCGTTCTTTTTAAAATTTCTGAAGAATGTCCTGCCCCACCTAAAGTTCCGTCAAAATAAACGGCGTTGTCTTTAAGGTTAAGCCCTTGCATACACTCTTCTAACATTACGGGAATATGTTTAAATTCCATTTTTCTTTGCCGCCTCTGAAAGAATCTTAAGCGAATCTTCGTAAGACCTTGCTTTTCTCTTTGCTTCTCTTCTTTCTACGCTCATAATTACGAGATGGTCGACAGCTCCGATGGTTACAATGTCTTTATCGATTTCCGCATGGTCTTTAAGACCTTCTGGAAGAACGACTCTACCTTGATTATCTTCTTGTGCGTTAGAAAACGTAGAAGTAAATTCTATAAAGGCTTCCATAAGCTCGGTATCTGCAATATCTACTTGATATTTTGCCATAAGCTTTTCCATTGCAGAAGTAGGAAAAACTTCTATCGTGCCGTTTGCACCTTTATGGAAAACATAGTCGTTTCCGAGTTCCGTTTTAAATTTTGCCGGAATTCTTATTCTGTTTTTGGCATCTAATTGATGTGTATATTCTCCAAAAAACATTAAACTATGCCCCTTCTAAAATTCTATACTAATAATATACTATTATTTTTGACCACTGTCAACCCTTTTTAATAAATTTTTTAATTTTTTTTGTTTTTTTTAACCATTTTTAACTTTTGATGACCAAACACAGCCATATAGACCTTTTTGTTGTAAATATTGGTTTTGCCAATAAAATAGATTTTTGTCTTAATAGGCTTAATCGGCTTATTTAAAGCAAACACTTTAAAACTCTTGTTGTTATCAAGGATTTTAAGATTTTTAAGCGAAAATCGAGAATTTTGTTTTTTTATTTTTAAAAACTTTTTAATTTTGACTTGGGATATTTTTTTATCTTTTAAACATCTTGTAGTCGATATTCCATGTTCTTTTTCTCCGGTGGTCAACTCTCCCTGTTTTTTTGTATCAGTGGTCAATAATCCCTGTTTAGAATGTTTTTCAACTTCGTTATAAATGGAATTTTTAAATATTTTTTCTAATTGATACAACACGTATTCCACTCCGTCAAGCACCTTGCTTTGATAAAAATATTCTTGCACGTAATTTTTTACGTAAGCGTAATGCGTACAACCCAAAACAACGACGTCAAAATCTTTTTTTATTCCGTCTAACAACTTAAAAATTACCGTTTTGTCAATATCGTAAACGTTTTTTTCGACGTATCCTGCAAGATCTGTAACCGAATAAACCGAAATATTTTTATCTCTGCATCTCAATACGTCTTTGCTTGCTTCCGTACATAAAATAAGAGATTTTAAACCCTTTTCGCTTGTTAAAGCAAAAAGGGGATTCATTAAGACGAATTTCACCTTAGGAAAACATCTCTTTAAAAACTTTCCACAAGTTAAAGAAACCGTATTGCAAGCTATTACAATGATATTACAACCTTTAGATATTAATTCAGCGACGGCTTCATAAGATAATTTTAACAACTCTAATCTACTTTTCGTTCCGTAAGGAGCGTTTTCGTTGTCGCCTAAATAAATATACCTTATTTGTGGATATTCCATTACCACCCTATGTAAAACGCTT
>JAZNFL010000319.1:0-7554 GCA_045589135.1 Christensenellaceae bacterium | reverse complement strand
GGAGTAACACTCTCAGGTGTGTGTAAACACGAAGACCGTAGACAGATGACGCTCTGGAGAATCCCTTTATGGGTACCGAAGGTGCAAAGCCTAGCATAGGCTAATCTCTCAGGTAAAAGGACAGATTAAATTTTAAACGCCGTAATTATATTGATATACGACGGTGTTAAGATCTTAATTTCTCAAGAGTTGACGATAATATTTGTCGACTCTTTTTGTTTTCGGAGCTAAAAACAAAGGAGAAAGATTATGCAAGTATTAGAAAAGATCGTCGCATGGACAGGCGATAAAGTTAGTCTTTTGGTTACCATTTTGGTTTTTGCCGTAGGTATTTTTATGACGTGGCGATTTAGAGCCGGTCAAGTGAGACACTTAGGCAAAGGCATAAAGCATTTGTTTTCGGAAGAAGACCAAGTAAAAGGCGACGTAAGCAGTTTTGGTGCGTTTTGTACGGCGCTTTCGGCAACGATTGGTACGGGCAATATTGTTGGTGTTGCAACAGCAATATGTGCAGGAGGCCCGGGTGCGTTGTTTTGGATGATAATAGCGGCTATTTTCGGCATGGCGACTAAGTACGCAGAGTGTCTTTTGGCTGTTAAATACCGTCGTAAAAACCAAGACGGCAGTTTTGTCGGTGGTCCGTTTTTATACATAGAAGAAGGTATGGGTAAAAAGTGGAAGTGGCTTGCGGTATTTTTTGCCGTTTGCGGTATTCTTTGCTGTCTTATGGGGGTTGGTTCGTTCTCTCAAATAAACAGCATGTCTTCTGCTCTTGATTTAATAATTCCTTCTGCCGTTGCCTTTACGATTGACGGCAAGGCTATAACGTGGACTGTAATAATAGGTGGGGCTATATTAAGTTTAATAATTGCTCTCGTAATAATAGGAGGAATTAAGAGTATTTCTAAGGTGAGCGAATATTTAGTTCCTTTTATGGCGATTATATATATAATTTTCTGTCTTTTTGTTTTAGGGGCTAATTTTAAGGCTATACCTAACGCTTTCAAGCAAATAATAATCGGGGCATTTAACCCTAAAGCTTTAGGTGGCGGTATTGCCGGTTCGGTAATAGTTGCTATACAAAAAGGGGTAACGAGAGGTATATTTTCTAACGAAGCAGGTTTAGGTTCTGCTCCCATAGCTGCAGCTGCGGCAAAGACGAATGATCCGGTCCGTCAGGGCTTAATAGGAATGACGGGGGTTTTCTTTGATACTATTATAATTTGTTTACTTACTGGATTAACCGTCGTTATAACCGGTACTTGGAACGTCGGTTTAGAAGGTTTTGACGTAACCGCCATAGCGTTTACTAATTCTTTAAGTTTTTTACCTGCAAGTTTAGTTCAAATAGTTTTATCGGTGTGTTTGTTGTTGTTCGCTTTTACTACTATTCTCGGATGGAGTTATTACGGAGAAAGATGTATTACTTACGTTTTTGGAAGCAGTAAAAAATGGTCGTTGGCATTTAAAATCGTACATATAGTTTTAATATTTGTAGGGCCATATTTGACAGTTTCGCTCGTGTGGGATATAGCAGACGTTTTAAACAGCGTAATGGCATTCCCTAACTTAATTGCATTAATAGCGTTAAGTGGAGTAGTGTATAGGGAGACAAAGGAGTATTTTGACAGCAAAAAGAAAGAAAAACTCTCTAAGTCTTAATTATTCTAAATAAAAAGAAAGCCACTCTTTTACAGAGTGGCTTTTAAAATATCAAAACTTATAAAACGATAGAAAGAATTATTCCTGCGACAGAAATAAGGCAACCTAGTATAGATAAAAGCGGATATTTTTTGCGTATCGTAATAAATGATATAATCATTATAAAAAGTACGGAAGTGCTTTCTATTGCGTTTACGATTACCGTGTTTGCGTATATTACCGCCCAACCGGAAAGAAGCATTCCGAGAGCAACTACGACGGCTTGTCCGGAGTATTTTGCAATCGAAAGATTTTTAAAATCGAGTTTTGGCCTAAAAACAGCAAACATCAAAACAAATGCTACTATCATACTTAAAAACGCCATCGTTTCGTTAGAAATAAGGGATTTTTGAATGCAAATTTTAAGGATAAAAGGCTTAAAAGTTCGAGCTAAAACGGATATTATTTCTAAAACAATTCCTAAAAAGTTGGTCTTGTCGTCGTCTACTTTGTTTTGGAAGTTAATTGTAAGAACTGCACCTATAGTAAAAATGACGATTCCGATTATTTTCCAAAAAGAAAGTTTGTCTATAACAAGGACGAAAGAAACGATAAGTACGAAGATAACTTTAGATTTAGAAATCAATTCTACGTGTAAAGGGTTGGATTTTTTTATCGCTAATTGGTGGCATAAAATATTTACCGCTTCCAACGCTCCAAAAAGTAAAAGATACCATATTACGCCGGGGCTGAATTCCCAATGTATTATAGCCGCAATCATAAGTATCGGCGTAACGAATATTATTCTGTAAAAAGCGTGGTTTGTTGCGGATTGGTTTAGCATTACGTCTTTATTTATATACGTATCTATAGCCTTTGTCAATGCGCACAAAACGGCAAAAAACAAACCTAAAATCATTTATCGTCTCTCTTTTTTAAATATCTGTTAAAAATAAACGTAGCAACGGGTACGATAATTAAAGCAAATAAAGACGGCCAAGATTCCCAAATTTTATCAAATATTGCTTTAAATACCGAGGAGTTGTAATCTCCAAGCACTACCAATAAATAAATGCTTAAATATAGCGTTACCGTCAAAGCAAGAAGTATGCCGAAGAAAGCCTTTCGGTAAATCTTGAGATTTCTATTTTCTTTTTTAATACTTTCGTTGTCTTTTACTATAGAATCCATTTCTATTCTGGATTTTTGGTAATTATTTATATGCGTTTCAAAAGCGTGGTAATCGTGAGGGAAGGTCCCCGTCTTAAAAATTAATTCCGTAAGGTCGTTTACAGGGAAAGAAACTACCGATTCGAATTTATACAACGCACAAACCACTTGTAAAGTTTCTTCTATGGATAAAACGTCGGTATTTACGTTTCTAAGGTAAATAATTATTTCAAATAAAAGTTCACGGATTTTCTCTTTTTGCGCAGTGTCGGTAATTGCATTATACATATCGATCATATAAGAAAGAGAACAAGCGGTTACGTAAGAATTAAAAAATTCTCCGTTTTCTTCCGTGTGGGATTTTATAAATCTAAAAAGTTCCCAAAGAACGTTTGGATTCTTTATTGCTAAAGCTACCTTTAAGACGGTTAAAAAGTCGTATTCGGTAACGTAAGAGAAGTCAGAATTTATAACTTCTTGTATAATGGGTGAACAATTTTCGGTCAAATATTCCTTTGGGTTTTCTTCAAAGAAAGACAAGATATAAAATCTATCCAATTTTTCTTTTAAGGATTCTATATTGTTGCAATTTTTTATATAATCGTAACTCGAGTTGGTAAGCTTGTCGTTTTTACCAAGGAAGGTATAAAACAACCATAAAACTCTACAAGTAGCACCAAAAGTGTTGTCGTAAGAGCCGTTTTCGTTTATGTGCGGAGAAACCTTTTCTAAAACGTGGGCTAAAGTTTCTTTATCGTAAGTTCCTTTAGTCATGCCGTTTTTTTCGAATTCTTTAAGCTTGGCCAATACTTCTATGGTCTTCATAAAGCTTCCGGAAACAAAGCCGGAAGAGAGATCTTGTTGAATTTTTAATTCTATTTTAGAAAACAACAAAGATATACTCTTGTCGACGGAGTGTACGACGAAAGAATCGGAATTGCTTACGTCTTTTCCGTCAATCTGTATAAGCTTAACGCCGTATTGGTCGATAGAGCTTAAAATTTCTTGCGGTAAGTTTTCTTCCGTCATATCGCTTATAAGTATAGCGCTGTGTATGCCGAGTCTAATGTTGTTTAACAAGTCGTCGAGATTTTCTTTAGAATTAGAGTATCTTTTAAAATACAATTTGTTATTTTGCAAAGAATTTAAAAAGTAACTAAATCCCAACGTGTCCGGAGTGCCGTTTTCTAATATGGCGAGAGACATATTGTCTACGATTAAGTTGATTAAAATATTTTGCAAAAAGTCAGAATGCTTTTGATAGTCGAGAAGAACCGACGAAAAAACGACTTTTTTAGTAGAGTGTTTTTGTATTACGGAATTGCCGAAGTTGTCTACGAGAATCGGCGACCATTCGTTTGTGGAAGACTTTAAAAGCATCCAATAATTTCCGTGCAGAGCAGGGTTTTTAAAGCAGTATTCCGCAATTTGCTTTTCCGAAACTTTATTTGGAAATACAAAATACTGTTCTGCGCTCTTTTCGCTCTTTTTAAGCGTTACGTTTTTACCTCCGTTATTTGCCTCTAATTTGTCTATACCGCAATTTAAAAACGGCAAAGGATTAGGTGTTTCTTTTAAAGAATTTTGGTGCATAACCAAAGAAGCTCCACCGTTATCCAAGTATTCGTTAAAAGCCTTAGTAAATTCTTCTCCGCATACGTATTGGTATATCTTGTTGTCGTTTAAAGAATTAGACGCAAACAAAACGCAGTCTGTAGACTCGTCTAAGACAGAAGTTAAAGTATCGACGTTATCTCTGGTAATGTCGATTATCTCGAATTTTAGCTTTTGTAAGTCTTTTCTTAGATCTGCGTAAGAGTAGTTTCTTAACTCAGACGTATTCTGAATCAACGCTACTTTAAACATAAATCCCCCTTCTTATGTAAACCGTGTAAATATATAATATTTTATCATAACTTAAAGTAAAAATCAAGTGAGAATTATATAATGTTAAAACCTAAAAATCCCTTATTTTTACAATTGTCCGTCGTCTGTAACTTTAACTATGGGGTTGTCTTCGGCGTTTTCTATTTCGTCTTCGTAAAAGACTTGCATAATTATGTCTTGCGGATAATTTCCAAATTTGCTCGAAAAAACGTTAAACCCACCTTTATTTTTAGCAGCAGGCTTGTTTTCTATACGGAAGGTAAATTTGTTGTCTTTAGAAAGTTTTAAGTCGTTAAGTAAAAGTTTTTTTGTGAATTATATTTTTAAGTGTAATACTTTAAAAAGACTTTTATATAAGTTTATGATGAGATATATTATGCTGTAAAAATCAAAAAGCAAAAATTGTGGTTTTTATAAAAATTGACTTGCTTTGGGGATAAAGGTGTAAAAAATCCTTTTAAAAAGCTTTTTTATAATTAAAAATCAATAAAAATATTATTGGTAAAAGTTTTTTAAATCTTTAAAGGTAGACAAAATACCGTCCGTTGATGTATAATATTAGACGTATTTAATTTATTGGAGAAATTTTTATGGATTTAAACCTGTTGTTAAAACAAGTTATAGATTTAGCGGTGCAAGCTTCTTCGTTTATGAAGGACGTAGAGTTTGACGTTTCAGAAAAGGGCGGAGCAGTAAATATCGTCACGACGGCAGACGTAAACGTCCAAAGATTTCTTTGTCAAAATCTCGTAAAAATTTTGCCGGATAGCGGATTTATTTGCGAAGAAGAAGATTTTAAGGACGTTCAACACGAGTACGTGTGGGTTATCGACCCTATCGACGGCACGGCTAATTTTTCGAGAGGTATCCCAGAATGTGCAATATGTATAGCTCTCGTAAAGGATAAACAAGCCATAATGGGGGTTGTTTATAATCCGTATCACGACGAAACCTTTTACGCCATAAAAGGGCAAGGGGCGTTTCTAAACGGCAAAAAAATAACGACGTCTAACGCTACCTTTGATAAAGGCTTGCTTTGTACCGCAATGAGCCTTTACAATAAGGATTTTGCACAAGATTGCATAGAAGTAATATCCGATGCGTATTTAAAATGCAACGACGTAAGACGATTTGGTGCGTGTGCTATAGAATTATGTTATATTGCCATGGGCAAGTGCGATTTGTTTTTCGAGATAAGGGTATTCCCTTGGGATTATGCGGCGGCATCGGTAATTTTGCAAGAGGCGGGCGGAGTATTGACGGGGCTCGACGGTAAGACTCTTTCTTTCGACACTCCTTCGCTTTTGATAGGTGCAAACAATAAAGAAAACCACAAAAAGTTGTTTGATATAGTAAGTTCGCATATTAAGTCGTTACCTTATTAATTTGTGCAAATTGGAGTATACGTATTTTATAAATCGGCATTGATAAGGAGAAAGTAATGAGTAAAATAACCGTAATAGGTTCTTTTGTTATGGATATGGTTGCGCAAATGCAAGAATTCCCTAAAGAAGGACAATCAGTTATAGGAGACGATATAAACTTTTACCCCGGTGGTAAAGGAGCAAACCAATGTATAGCTATAGCTAGGCTTGGCGGGGACGTCGAGATGGTCGGAATGCTTGGGGACGATGCATACGGAAGACAGTTTAAAGAACTTTTATCTAAAGAAAACGTTAAAAACCAACACGTTTATTTTTGTGATAAACCAACTGCTATTGCACAAATACAGATTAACGCACAAGGACAAAACAGAATATGTGTAATTCCTTCTGCAAATTATTGTTTCGATATAAAACACGTCGATTGTATAGACGAAGTTATAAAAAATTCCGATCTTATCGTTTTGCAGTTAGAACTTAAAACTAAAGTTGTAGAAGAGATAATATCAAGAGCGTATAATTACGGAGTTAAAATTATATTAAATCCTGCACCTGCGGTTAAGATTTCTAAGGACGCTTTAAAAAAAGTAGACTATCTTACCCCTAACGAAACCGAACTTTCTTTCTTTAGCGGACAACAAACGGATACTGTAGAAGAGATAATAAAGGCCTCTAAACAGCTTCTTTTAGAAGGGGTAAAAAATCTCGTGGTAACACTCGGCAATAAAGGTGCGCTTATAGCCAACGCGTCGGGGGTTAAAGTTGTAGAAGGATACAAAGTCAAAGCGGTGGATACAGTTGCCGCAGGAGATAGTTTTAACGGAGCTTTGGCAGTTGCCTTGACGGAAGGCAAGTCTTTAGAAGAAGCCGTAAAGTTTGCCAACGCAATGGGGGCTTTAACCGTGCAAAGTAAAGGAGCAATACCGTCTTTAAAGACGAGAAGAGAATTAGAAGAGTTTATAAAGGCAAATTCTAATTAGTTTATATAAAACACAATGTTAATCATCAAATAATTGCGTTTAACGCAAAATTACGGAGAAAATATGCCACACGTTTTTGTGCACGCTTTGTTAGACAGTTTAAAAATATTACCTTGGGTTTTTGCGGTGTACGTCTTTATAGAGTTTATCGAAAGACGGGTTAGCGTATTTAAAAACGGAAAGTTTTTATCGGGTAAAAAAGGTCCGCTTATTGGTTCGCTTGCGGGAGCTATTCCACAATGTGGAGTGTCGGTAATGTCTTCTAAGCTTTACGAAAAAAATTTAATCTCTACCGGAACTTTAATGGCGGTGTTTATAGCTACGTCGGACGAAGCTTTCGTTTTGTTGTTGTCTTCGGGTAAGTTTTTATCTTTGCTCGTTTTACTTATTTCAAAGATAGCGTTTGCTCTAATCGTGGGATATTCTATAAATATTTTATTTAAAAGAAAAGAAAAGACAAATAACGGAGAAGCAGTTTTTGACCACGAAGAAAT
>JAZNFL010000318.1:0-11882 GCA_045589135.1 Christensenellaceae bacterium | reverse complement strand
ATAACACAAAAACATAGCAACTATATACTTATAATAATTATTTATAAGTATAACACATAATACTTAAATATTGCAATAAAATATTTAAAATATTTGCAATTATGACTGTTTCTGTCATATATATTTTTTATAATAAAATGCGAACATATGTTCGTAAAATAGACTATTATATACCCTAAAAATTCAAAAGTCAATAGTTGTTTTCGGGTAAAAAAAGTTTTTTTAACAAAATTTATTTTAGCCGAAAAAAAGTCTTGATTTTAAAAAATTCGGGTGTATAATCGGTCTCGACAAAGGACGTAGGAATCAAAAAAATTCGCAAGGAGGGATCATATGTATTACTACCAACAAACGCTGTTGTACACGTATCCCAAACTTAACGAGAACGCCGAACAGCTCGATAAGATGGTTTTGTATAAAGCGCTGACATCCTGGTCGACAACCAAAAACACTTTTACACAAATAGAAAAAATCAACGAGCTTAACTCAAGAAAAACAACCATTTTGGTTTTAAAAAGTGCGTTAGATAAAATTTTATCGTCGTTTACTAAGCAAGAGGTCGAACTAGTCGAGAGGAGATTTTTTAATAAAATAAAAAGCACTCCAAAAGGAATGAACAATTCTTCTTATTACAGAAAAACTGTAAGCATTCTTAAAAAATTTGCTAAGGCGGTAGAAAAAGAAGGAATAGGAGAAGATTGGTTTTTAAAATATTGCCGTAATATATGGTTTTTAGAAAGCGATTATTCTCGAAGAAAAGCCTTGTACTTATCAAAAAAACAAAAAAAGGAGGAAGAGTTAGTTAAAGTAAAAAAAGAGGCGTAATAGACTAAAAAACAGTAATAAAAGCTTTTACTTATAATAGTTGTTGTGGGGGTTGGGCTTAAAGCAATTATTAAACATATATATGTGCGCAAAGTAACATATTTTATGGAATTCTATAACAATTTATTGCCAAAAACTAAGGAGTTAAATTCAAAAGGGTAAAAATTTTGGTTTTAATAGTTATGGCTATGTGTTGCAAAGAAACTAAAATAAAGACACCTTTATCGTGCGTGTTTAAAATTTTGTCGTACGTATGGTTTATAAAACGCACTTTTGCATACATAATACAAGTTTATATATTATGTTATACGGGCTTTAGATCTAAATGGAAAAGTTTACTCGTCTTCTTCCGAGATGGCGGTGCTTCTCGTATCGGCAGGTCTAAAAAGCAAATAAACCAAAGATATTGCCACGACAGAAATCCCCGCAATTATAACTATTTGTACGTTAAAATTGTCGTTACAGCCATTGGTTGCAAACTCTAAAGAATCAGAAAAATCCGCAGAGCCTATGGTTTCTTCTACAATGGGATCGGGATGTGGCTTTAGCTCAAAATCGGGAAAAACCTCTTTTTTTACGTAGCCAAAGTATCCACAACCGTAGACGTAATAAACTTCTTCTCCGTCTTCTGTAAAAGAAGTCCCGTACATATATACGTCGGTCGTTTGGTAAACGGCGGTTATGGGGTAATAAAGATTTGTATCTTTAAAAATTACTCCGTCGCAGTTTGCGCAAATTATTGACTTTGGATATGGGTAAGTCGGGGTATCTTGTACCACGTTTAGGTCAACCGTTTTAACGTAACCGGTCAAAAAAGGGTATAAACCGTCCTCGTACCCAAAGCCGACCAAAGAGTATTGAGCCCCTTCTTTAATGACCTTTACGTAATAAGAATAAGGAAGATAAAATTTAAAATTTTTGCCGTCTTTATCGGAAAAAAACTCAGTGTGTTCGTCTAAAATTCTCGAGTAAGAGTAATTTTGTGCCGATGTAAGTTTTGGTGTGTAACTAAACGGCAGTAAAACGGCTAAGATAATTATAATAAAAAGCAACTTTTTCATATTACGAAAATTATACAGCAATTGAAGGGCAATATAATAGCGATATACGGATAAAGTAAAGGAGTTTTGTCGAAATGCAAAAAGCGATTATTCAAAGAATAAAAAAAATCGAAGAAGAACAGTTAAGAAGAAAAAATGGAGATAGGTTATCGGAATACAATTCTGGTAAAGTGGTGCATTTAAAACAAGTGGCGTTTCATAAATGTCCTAAAAAGAATAGGTGGGTTTTTGGAGGAAACAGAAGCGGAAAGACGGAATGCGGTGCGGTAGAGGCCATTTATATGGCGAGGGGTATACACCCGTACAGAGAGAATCGCAAAGACGTATTCGGTTGGGTGGTTTCTCTTTCGCAACAAGTTCAAAGGGACGTTGCACAACAAAAGATTTTGAGATATTTAAATCCCGATTGGATAGAAGAAATAACTATGCTTAGTGGGCGTAAAGATAGCCCACAAAACGGAATTATAGATCAAATTTTTATTAAAAACGTATTTGGTGGAACGTCTGTAATCGGGTTTAAAAGTTGCGATCAGGGGAGAGAGAAGTTTCAGGGGAGTTCGTTGGACTTCGTGTGGTTTGACGAAGAACCGCCTAAGGACGTTTATCAAGAGTGTTTAATGCGTGTCGTAGATAAAAACGGAGACGTATTCGGCACGATGACTCCACTTAAAGGATTGACGTATATTTACGAAGACGTATACTTAAATCCCAAACAAAATCCGGAAATTTGGTACGAGTTTATGGAGTGGGCGGACAATCCTTTTTTGCCACAAAAAGAAGTCGAAAATTTAACTCTTGGTTTAAGCGAAGAAGAGTTAGAATCGAGAAGATACGGAAGGTTTAAACATTCTTGCGGTCTCGTCTATACGGAATTTGACGAAAACGTCCACGTCATACAACCCTTTAGCGTTCCTTTCGATTGGCAAGATCAGTTGTCGATAGATCCGGGACTCAACAATCCGCTCGCTTGTCATTGGTATGCGGTGGATTACGACGGCAATATATACGTGGTTGCAGAGCATTACGAAGCCGGCAAAGACATAGAGTATCACGCACAAGAAATAAAAAGGATAAGCAGTCAACTCGGTTGGCACACGGACTCTCAAGGAAGGATACGTTCTCTTATAGATTCGGCGGCAAACCAAAGAACTTTAGCAAGTGTAAAAAGTGTTTCGGAGCTGTTTTACGATTTAGGTATTGCAGTAAACCCAAACGTAAACAAAGACGTTTTTTCCGGAGTGTCTGCGGTAAAGAGATACTTAAAGGCAAAAAGGCTTTTTGTGTTTTCTAACTGTGTAAACTTAATTAGAGAATTAAAGTCCTACAGGTGGGGTAACAACGATTGCCCTATAAAAAAAGACGACCACTGTGTAGACGATTTAAGATACTACGTAATGAGTAAACCTGACAACAAACCGCCCAAAAAACAGTTGTCGCCAATACAAGCGGATAAACTTAGTAGAATAAGAAAACTAAAAAATCAAAGGGGTAAACGAATATGAAAAGGAGATAAGCAAAGTGCAAACGGGTAGCAAAAAAACGGGCGCTTTAGAAATAAGTCCGGATAAAAAACGCAAGCTTATAGACAGGGCGCTTATCAAAAAAGCAGTTGGTTATACGACTAAAGAGGTGGTGGAAGAGTTTGGGGAAGAAGACGGAGAAATGGTTTTAAAAAAGAAAAAAGTTACGTCTAAAAGCGTTCCGCCAGACGTTACCGCATTAAAGATTTTATTCGATAAGGAAGAAGAAAAACCACTTTTAGACATGACCGACGAACAATTAGAAAAAGAAAAAATAAGATTATTAAAACTTTTGGAGGAATTAAACAAGCAATGATAGACAAATCTGAAGCAAAATACCGTGACCAACTCGTAAAGGCCGTAAAGGAAGATTTTGAGGCCCGTAGACAAGAGAGAAGGGCTTTAGAGTTGCAGTGGAAATTAAACGTAAATTTTTTAATGGGAAATCAATACGTCACCGCAGGTCCAAACGGAGACGTTATGGCGGAGGATAAAGATTTTTATTGGCAATCGAGAAACGTTTACAACCATATTGCGCCAATTATTGATACGAGAATGGCAAAGCTCGCAAGAGTGCGTCCTAAGATGAGCGTAAGAGCTGCGGGCGGAGAAGAAAAGGATTTAAAGGCGGCCAAAATAGCTTCTGCCGTAATAGAATCCACGGCTGATAGAATAGATCTCGATTCCGTAATAACTTCGGTTACGTCTTGGAGCGAAGCAACCGGTACGGGTTTTTATAAAATGGTATGGGATACAAAAGCAGGCAAAAAACTCGGAGAAGTAGACGGAAAAGAAGTTTACGAAGGAGACGTTTCGGTAATATGCGTTTCGCCTTTCGAGATTTTTCCGGATAGTTTATACAGAGAAGATGTAGAAGAGTGTAAAAGCATAATACACGCAAGGGCAATGAAGGTAGAAGACGTATACGATTTATACGGCGTGGAAGTTGGTGGAGAGGACGTAGATATTATGATATTTTCTCCTTCTTCTTCTCCTGTGGGAAGAGCCTTCGAGCAAAAAAGCAAAAAAGACAGCGTAATCGTAATAGAGCGATACGAAAAACCTTCTAAAGCATTTCCAAAAGGCAGGGTGGTAACTGTTGCCGGAGATAAACTGCTTTCGGTCGGAGAGTTACCTTACGAAAACGGGGTTGACGGAAAGCCTACGTATCCGTTTTCTAAACAAGTTTCTATACCGCAAGTAGGATGTTTTTTCGGGACGAGCGTCATCGAAAGACTTATACCTTTGCAGAGAAGTTTTAACGCAGTAAAAAACAGAAAAAACGAGTTTTTAAGCAGAATTTCTATGGGGGTGTTGACGGTAGAAGACGGAAGCGTAGATGCCGAAGAATTGGCAGAAGACGGTATTTCTCCAGGTAAAATAATAGTTTATAGACAAGGCTCTTCTGCTCCGCAAATGATGAGTTACGGAGGGTTTCCTAACGAACTCGGTTACGAAGAAGATAGACTTACAAACGAATTTATAACGGTAAGTGGCGTAAGCGAAATCTCGAGAACTTCTCAAATGCCGACTAACGTTACGAGTGGTGTTGCTTTGCAACTTTTGATAGAACAAGACGACACGAGGGTTGCAGTTACGGGCGAAAACATAAGAAAAGCCTTAAAAAGAGTTGCAAAACACATTATTAGACTTTTTAGACAATTTGCCGTAAGGACGAGAATAATGAGAGTTATTGGAGAAAACGACAAGTCGGAAATTTATTACTTTGACTCTACCGAACTCAGCAGTGACGACGTAGTATTCGACACCGAAAACGACATTTCGTTTACCCCGGCACAAAAGAAATCGGCTGTTTTTGACCTTTTAAAGACGGGGCTTTTAACTGACGAAAACGGAAAGATGGATGTTGGTACAAAGGCAAAAGTATTAGAGATTTTAGGCTTTGGCTCGGTAAACAACGTAAGCGACTTAACTAAACTTCATCAGGCAAAAGCCGATAACGAAAACGTCGAAATGATAAACGGTTACGTCGATCCGGAAGAATACGACGATCATACCTTGCATATAGACGAGCATTTAAGGTTTATTTTGTCGGGAGAAGCAGATGATAAAAAGTATGGAATCAAAGCAAAAGAAAGATTAAAAAGACATTTAAAAAAGCACAAAGAAATGTTAAAAGCCGAACGCTTGACGGAGATTGTAGAAAATCTCAATGAGCAAGTCGGTGCTTAAAGGAGGGTTATTATGCCGGGTGGAAATAACGAAAGCGTATTGGAGAATAAGGTCGAAAACACATCGGACGGAGTAGTTAATGGCGATAAAGAAGTCGACTCTTGCGCCAAAACTACGTCGTACGGTACGTTTAAAGACGCCCAAGCGCTTTTAAAAGGCTACAACGATTTACAATCTGAATTTACTAGACGCTGTCAGAGAGTAAAGGAGTTGGAAGGAGAAAACGCAAAGCTTAAAGAACAAATTTCTGTAAAAGAAAACTCTTTACTTTTAAGTGGAGGAGAACAACCTTTCGAAAATAAATCTTCTAACGGCGGTTTTGCCGTTCCGCACGAGAAGTATAGTCCAAGCGAAGTCTTTTTACAAAAGGACAATTATTCAAAACTTGATAATCCGGAATCGAGCGACGGTAACCCTTTAAAAAAAGAACAAATCGTAAAAGACTATTTAAGGGACGTTTTGTCATCTCAAAACGTAACGACGGTCATTACGACCAAACAAGGCGGTATTGCGCTTACTCCGCCGATAAGACCGCAAAGTTTTGCCGAGGTAGGCAAAATGGCGGAAAAAATATTGCGCAAAAAGTAGACTTGTAAAACTCAAATATTAATTTAGCAAGATGATGTTTATATAATACGTATTGTGTAAAATTGATAATATTGTGCGTTTATAAGTCTACAATTGGGGCAAATACAGTTTAAGCCCAAAAAATACGTCCTAAGCGGTTTTTGGTTGCAAAAGCTAAAAACCGCACATGGCAAAATAAATTATAAGGAGAATAATATGGTAACTTTAAATAGTGCGGACAACGCCTTAAAAACTTTATATCTTGACGTTGTCGCTCAACAACTTAACACGGGTGTAAACCCATTACTTGCAAAAATTAAGCAGTCTACTTCCGACGTGTGGGGCAAAGAAATTAGAAAGCTCGCAGAATACGGAGTAAACGGAGGTGTAGGCGCAGGTACGGAAGACGGAGACCTTCCGGAATCCGCAGGAAACAATTACGAACAGTTCGTTCTTTCTCTAAAAAACCTTTACGGCACGATAGAGATTTCCGATAAGGCAATAAGGGCTTCAGAAAACAACGTCGGGGCTTTTGTAAATCTTTTAAACGCAGAAATGGAAGGTTTAGTTAGGGCGTCTTCGTTTAACTTTGGCAGAATGCTTTTCGGCGATGGTAGCGGTAAACTCGCTACGGTACAATCTATTGCCAACGGAGAGGTAACACTCGATAGCGTTAAAAACTTAATGGAAGGTATGGTAGTAGATTTTAGAATGGGTGGAGGCACGGTTATACCCGGAGCAACCGCAAGAAGAATCACTTCTATCGACAGAGAAGCAAAAACAATAAAGGTTACAGGTACGACTTTAACGGTGGATAAAGTTCCTGCAGGGTGTGTCGTTTCGGTACAAGGTTCTTACGGACAAGAGATCACCGGTCTTGGAGCAATTTTCGGAAACGGACAAACTCTTTACGGGCTTTCTAAAAACGATCATAAGTGGCTTTCTCCATACGTAAAAAATGATGTTGGCGAAATCGACGAAACTGTAATTCAAACCGCCATCGACCATCTTGACGAAACCGCTGGTTCTAAAGTAAACTTTATCGTTTGTTCTTACGGTGTAAAAAGAGCCTTCCAAAAGTATTTAAATACCTACAAAAAGATCGTAGACGTAACCGAACTCGAAGGAGGTTACAAGACTATCACTTATAACGGTATTCCTATCGTTGCAGATAGATTTTGTCCGGAAGGAACTATGTATCTCTTAAATACCGACGATTTTACTCTTCATCAACTTTGCGATTGGCAATGGCTCGAAGGGGAAGACGGAAAGGTAATTAAGCAAATTGCAGGCAAGCCCGTATATACTGCTACGCTCGTTAAGTACGCAGACTTACTTTGCTCTAGACCAAGCGGACAAGCAATGCTTACCGGAATAATCGAGTGCTGATAAGCTTTTATGGGGAGGAAATTTTATGAAGGTTAAAGAAATAATAAGCATGGTTGGATTTTTACTTTCTGACGAAGAGTTAAAAAACTATGCAGAAGACTCTACGAATACGGCTTCGGAAGAAACCTTAAAGACGGTAGACGACCTTTTAAGATGTCTTTACATAGTTTCGACAGAAATAGCTTCCGATAGATTAGAACTAAAAAAGGAAGAGGATTTTTCCGTTGCGGACAAAAAGATATCGTTTAGTGAATTTTCTCGCCCACCTTACAGAATACGCAAAGTTTTAAACCAAAACGGAAGGAGACTTCCGTTCTGGTTAAAACCGACTTATCTTACGGTAAACAGCAACAAGGTAAAGATAGAATATTCTTTTTTGCCAAACCTTAAAAAGTTAGAAGACGAAAGCGATTTTACTTATACTTCGGTTACGGATAAAACTTTGGCTTTTGGCGTTATAGCAGAATATAAATTGCTTAAAGGTTTTACCGAAGAAGCGTATGCGTGGAGAGAAAAATTCGAAAAAGACTTGTTGTCGGCACTTGTACCCAAGAGAAATTTAATACTTAAGAAGGAGGAAATGTCATGATATTTTACAGCAAAAAACCTTCGCTTAAAAACTTAAAGCGCACGACGCTCGATTTAAGGGGTTTTTACGGTGGATTAAACGGTAAAATCGACGGCAGTTTGAGCGACGGAAAACATGCGGAAATATCTTACAATTTCGACTTTGCGGACGGTGCTTTAAAAAGCGGTAAAGGGATAAGAGAACTTAGGTTAAAAAACGGAGAAGAGGACCGGACGGTGTACTTTCCGAATGGGATAAAGCCTATCAGTTTATACTTTTTTAGAAGATACGTAGATATGTATTCGGATTATAAGGATATGATTTTGGCGTATTGTGACGACGGTATAGTGTATAGGGCGGTTATAGATTCGCCTACGGTAAATTTTTCTCCTGCGTCGGGGCTTTCGTTTTCTTCTCCCCCGATTGGAATCAATTATAAAAAGAACGGAAAGAGCATAATTTTGCTCTCTACGGAAGAAGACGGGCTTTTCGTTTATGACGGAATGATGTCTTATAAGGTAGAAGGTGCTCCCAATATAACGTCTATGTGTATGCATTACGAAAGACTTTACGTAACGACGGGAGGAGAAGCGACGGAATTGTGGTTTTCGGATGATTTTGATCCAACCGATTGGAACGTGTCTTTGGACGGTGCGGGTTATATAGACTTTCAGGACGAAAAAGGGAAACTTTTAAAGGTCATAAGTTTTTTGGATTACGTCTATATATTCCGCAGTTACGGTATAACGAGGCTTACTGCTTACGGCGACCAAAAGGATTTTTCGGTTACGCAGTTGTACGTTTCGAGCGGGCAGATATACCCCAATTCTATAACGGTTTGCGGAGATAGAATTATATTTGCGGCAAAAGACGGGTTGTTTTCTTTCGACGGAGGAGATACCGTTAGAATTTTACGCTCGTACGACCACGTTTTAGAAGGTGTAGACAATTCGTCCGCAAAAGGGGTTTTTTACAACGGAAAACTATATATGTCTTTAAAGGTAAGAGAAGAAGACCAAATAAAAGACGTCGTTTTAGTTTACGACGTATTGACGAGAAAAGCTTACTTAATGAAGGGTTTAAAGGTAAACGACTTATGTGTGCTTTCCGGAGATAAACACGCAATGTTGGCTGTGGTTTGCCAAGACCAAACGAGGGTATGCGAGATTTTTGACGAGTGTTCTTTTATGGGAGAGGACGCCGTTATGACGTGGCAGTCTTCTATGACCGATTACGGAGTCGGTGGAGAGGTAAAGTTTTTTAATAAAATTTCTTTACAAACAAACACCCCTATATCCGTTACGATAATAACCGAAGACGGCAGTAAAACCGTTTACTTTAAGGGTAGTCCTAAGGTGGAGAGCAAAAACGTCGGTTTAAAGGGCAACAGATTTAGAATAGTGATTGATTGCATAGGAAAGACGGCAGAAGTAAGATGCTTAAAAGCCGTTATCAATCATTATTAAGGGGGTTTTTATGGCGTTTTTTTACGATAAATACCTTTACGATAAAATAAAAGACTTAGAAACCCGCATAAACGCAATAGACGGTCAAGTAAAAAACCAACAGGCAAAAAACGTCGTCTTGACAAAAAAGGATTATTCTTTTGACGTGTCGGACGAAGTCGTTTTTACCAGCAAAAAAGAACAAAGTGTAACCTTAAAAATAAGTGTAAGATTGGATTGGGAAACAAACTTAAACATCTTGGTAAACTTTGATGGAATTGAGATTTGTAACGAGTACACTTGCGTTTCTTATTTCGAAAAAACTCTTACTCTTCCGTGCAGAGAAGGAAACGTACCCATAAATTTTTACGTAAATACGTCGGAAGAACTCAACATATCGTTTACGGCGGAAGTGTTCGGCGTGGTGGATTATCCAAAAGAAAACTATTTTGCAGACGTTGTAAACTTGGATTCTTGTTCGGCAATAATAGTAAAAGAAGACGACAGTGTGTATCTTTACAAATATACCGATTGGGGAGGAAGAGAGTTTGTCTCTTCGGTAGATAGCGTAATTGTCCCCGGTTATTGCGTGGTGCAAGGGCAGTTTTATCTGTGCGTTAAAGATATAGTAGGTTCGGTAATTTTGTACACTTACGACCAAGACCTAAATTTGATTGACGAAGCCGTCGTTGGAGAAAATTTTACTTCTGTAAGTTTGGCGGGTGGAGAGTATTTAAGATTGTTTTACGTAGAAAATAAAAAACTTTACCGCAAGTCGTTTTTGTCTGCAGGAGAGTTTACAGATTCGCTTAAAATAACGGGTAAAAAGATAAGTGCGTTTAATTTGGGAGAAGAAGACGGGGTTTTTGTAACCGATCTTAGCGACGGGTGTTCTTTGTATTTAATAGGAATGACGGAGATATAATGCGTTTTTTTGGATAGAAACGACGTAAATACAGGAGGATGGAATGCAAGAATATAAAATTAAACCTGCAGACTGCTACGTGGCAGACGTTTACGGTGGAGATATTAGGGTTATAACGACAAGACACGGGGGAGAGTTTTACCAAACGATACAAGGGCAATTTATGTCGGAAGAAAGCCTATTAAGCTGTAACGAAAAAACCCGTACGCTGTACGACGGAAAAACCTTAACCGTAAATAAAAATCAAATAAGCATAGTGTAAGGAGGCAACATGGCACAAAGAATAAGCGTAAGCGTAAACGACTACTTAAACGCTTCGCAAAAAGACAAAGACAAAAAGCAAACGACCACAAATACTGCAAAAACCGGCAATACGGTAGGGAGCAGACAGACGTTGTCGCAGTCGTTAGAAAAAATTAAAGAAGAGTACGTAAAAAGTGCGTCCGGCGGAAGCGCAGAAGGGGTTAGAAACGTCAATTATAAAGTCGTAGAAAACGATCCTTTAGAGAGAGTTGCAAATATAGTATTACAAGACTCTCACGACGAAAAATTAACCCAAGCGGAAGAAGTTATCAACGATTTAAACCAAGGTATTATAGACCGTACGGAAGACGCAGAAAATACCTATTTAAAAAAATCCGAAGAAATCGCTTCTAATTACGCTTCTGATAAAAAGAGCGCAAAGGATTCTGCGATGAAAAACGGAATACAGCGTTCGTCCATTATAGAAGGAGTCGTTGACGAACTTAAAAATTCGGCACAAAAAGAAGAAAAAGAAGCGGTAAAAAGTTACGACGAAAAACTCGAAAAAATAGCCGTCGATAAAGAAGAAAACAAGATAGCTATAGATACGATGTTACAGGAGATCAACGAACAACACGACAAAGACGTCGAAAGCGTTGTAAACCAATTAAAAACCGCAAAGTATTACGCCGATAAAAACAATCAGTTTTACGACGAAGAGAGTTATAACGACTATAAAAGAAAGGTCGTCGGGGCGATATATTCGTACTTTACTACCTTCGATAAAGACAGCGCTATAACGGCTTTGCAAAACGACGAAGAACTTAAAAGATATCTCGGAGAAGATTATAATGATTTTTTAAAGAGACTAAAAGAAAGAAAAAATTAATATCAAAAGGGCTTGTTTCTTTACGGAAACAAGTCTTTTTTGTGGTGAACTTGGGTTGGTGTGAGTGCGGGTAGGTGTTGTGGGGTGAGTTGGAGTGAATGTGGTGTGTGGGTTGAGTTGGTGTGAGAGAGTAGGGTTGTGAGTGTGTGGGTGCGTGGTGAATGTGGGGGAGTTGGGATTGGTGATTGTGTATTGTAGGTTTGGTCGTTGGTTGGGGCTGGTTGTGGAGTAGGGGATTGTGTGTGGCTTGGGTTGGT
>JAZNFL010000317.1:0-3431 GCA_045589135.1 Christensenellaceae bacterium | reverse complement strand
GTTTATCCCATTACGCTTTGCAAAACGCAAATATAACTACCTATAACAAATATCTTCCCACTTAAAACGCATAGTATTTATTGACAAATATAATTAATGCGTCAGCAATAGTAACTATTGCTGACGCATTAAAAGTCAATTTTTTATAATATTCTATTGTTTTTATTATGCGTTGGTTACTTTTATATTGCTAAATACAGTGCCCGGAAGTTCTGCATATAAACCAAAGTATTGACCTTCTAATTTATGTACGGGGGTAACCGATACGGTTTGTCCTCCAACGGACAACTTAAACGTCGATCCGTCGTACTCTAATTTATAAGTTACAGAAGTTGCAACAGGCATTAATTCGTAATTATGAATTTGACTTGCATTTTCCCAAGCAAATTGAGTATTGCCTTCTCCATCAATAAATTTTGCATAAGTTACGAATATACCTCCAGCATATCTACCGGAGCAATAGAAAGGAGAAACGTGGTTGTTTACCTTATGAGTGGAACTACCCCAAATTACACCACATACCGTATTAAAGAAGTAACCTGTATCGGAAGGAACGATCATATCCCATTCGATTGTACCTTTGGTAAAATTGAGAGTATTAAACATAAGCGTGCCATACGCAGAATTACAAGTATAAGTAAGGCCGTTGGCATCCTTGCCTATAGTCCAAACACTTCCGCCACACACAGTAACACCGGGAGTTTTTTCGTAAGCTTTTGGAGTTACGGTTATATTACTGAACTCTACTCCTGCAGTTTCTGAATATAAACCAAAGTATTTGCCGTTTAATGCGTTATTGGGGTTAAACGATACACTCTTATCTCCAAAAGTAAGAGTAATAATATTATTTACGTTATCCCATTCTACTCTATATCTGTATTTTTGTCCTGCTAAGCTAGTTATTTGAGGAGGAGAAAGCTTTGCTATGTCTTCCCAAATAAAAGCACCTTGGTTTTTAGAGTATCCAACGAATTCCGAAGTAAACGCTCTGCCCATAACGTAATAAGTATCCTTTTCGCCCCCGGTAGTTGCGTTTTCTACGTCTGCACCAAACATTATACCGATACTCGTATTAAATGCATAAGCATCAGAAGGAACCATCATATCCCACTCTATAACGCCACCGTTAAATTGCCAATTTTTAAACGTCAACATAGCGTTTGCACTGCTTACCGACTTATATATACCGTTTGCACTGTCAATGGTCCAATCGGCTACTCCTTTTCCGGAGATATTAACTTCTGCCTTTACTTGACCTTGTGTATAAACGTATCCGTCTTCTTTTGCTCCGCAATCGCTACACGCTCCGTCAACGTAATTGTGACCGGTTTTAGGAATAGGGTTAGTTTCGTACTCGTCGCAATTATTGCAATCTCTTCTTTCCAATCCTTCTGCCTTACAAGAAGGTTGTTCGATTTCCTCCCAGTCGCTAAATTTATGACCTTCGTATGGGATAACTCTTTTATCCTTCTCTCCGCACGAACAAGTTGCGGTTTCTTCTCCGTCTTCTAAACATTTAGCAGGCGTAGTAACTACGTAGTTTTCCCAAACGTGTTGGTGTTCTTCGGACGGTTGTTCGGTTTCGATCTCGCTATGTGGTTCGGAATTGCTTTGAGTATCTTCTACCACTTGACATGCGCCAAACAACGTCAAAGAAACAAGCATTACTGCAAAGAGTAACGTTTTTAAAGTTTTAATCATCTTAAATTCCTCCATAAGATTTATTTTTTATTTACTGCAAGAAAACAACCAATTTATAAGGTTTTTTTCTGCAAAAAGCCATCTTGATACGTCGTGGTTTCCACCTTGACAAACTGTAAATTCTCCGTTTCCGCCCTCTTGTTCGTAAGCGTCGAAAATAGCTTGTATGTCGTTAAAAGATACTAAAGGATCGGCGTTACCCATAAACACCCAAATAGGAACGTCTTTAAACTTGTACGCGACGTCCGGATCGCCCGCTCCGCAACATACGGTAGCCGCAGCGTAACGTTCGGGAGTTTTTTGCAATAAATACCAAATAGCCATCGTTCCTCTGCTGTACCCAGCAAGATATACCCTGCTAGCATCGATTGCTAAGTTTTCTATACAATCTACGAGTAATTTTTCTACCGCAAGAAGTTGATTGCTTGGCGCAGCGTCTTGCATAGAATACTTTTTGTATGGATATACGACGTTTTTGTCGTTAGGAACGACGAGCCACGGGGATCTCGCCACGGGCACTATCGCTATACAATCTTCTCCTTCTATAAGAGCTCTCTTTACTACGGTGGATTCCGTACCTTGTATTACAGTGTCTACCGTTGCCCCGTTACTTCCGTCCCCGTGTAAAAACAATATTACGGGATATTTTTTGTTTTTATCGTAATTGTCCGGCATAAAGATTTTAAACGGAACGCTATCTACTCCATCACTGTATATAAACTCGTTCCAACCACCGCTTAACTTTGAATTTTTCGAGTCAAACGATTCTACGGTAGAATCTTTAGGCTGTTTATTGTTTGGTTTTGCCATTTCGAATTTTACCTCGCTGTTTTTGTATTTTACGATTTCCGATCTGTCTAAAACTTTATCTAAAACGTATAAATCGTCTATATCTCCGGAAAAATTAAGGAAGTTTTCTCCAAAACCACCGATATATAACGGGGTTTGTTGAATATTTAAAGCATTTGGCGCAGAAACCGTTTTAACTTTTATTCCGTTTACGTACATACAATAGTCGGATTCGTCATACGTCAAAGCTACGTGATACCATTTTTCGTTTGCGTCGTGAGGTATTGGATAAGTAGTAAACACCCCGAAAGAAGTTACGCAAATTTCGTTATGGTATAACATCAATCTCGTATCTTGGAACTGAGTATAATTACCCCAACCGGCAATGACGTTTTCGGAAGAAGCGTTTATTCTGCTTAAATCTAATTTTATCCAAGCCATAATCGTATGCGCTTGATTTTTATTAGGCAAATCTGTAACGAAAGACAAATAAGTTTGGGCATCTCTGATTTTTAATGCGTTGCCGTTTTTACCGGAAACCCTTAAAGGCTGACCGAAAGATTTGCTCGCATCACCACTTATACAATCGTAAAAATTTCCGTTTTGGTCTACTTCGTCAAAAGAAAAATATACCAAAGGTTTTTCTTGTTGAGTTTGTTGCGTTGGCTGTGAGTCTTCTTGAGAGTTATTGTTGCTCTCTTGATTTCCTCCCGACGCACAAGCACATAAAAGAGCTATACTAAAAACTATTGATAACAAAACTATAAAATAGCGTTTTAAATTCATCTTCTTCTCCTTATTTATCCAATGGATACTAATGATTTTTAATCTTTATGTTAAAAGTATATATCATAAACGTTCAATTTTCTATCAATATTAAGACATTTTAACAAAATGATGTCCATTTTTAAAATTTTTACCAAAAATAAAAAAATTTTTTT
>JAZNFL010000316.1:0-3393 GCA_045589135.1 Christensenellaceae bacterium | reverse complement strand
TGCTTACAAAAGTAAAAAAATCATTAAGTAGAATCAATTATAAACCGCTTTTAACTTTATTATAAAAATAAAAATTAAACGGAAATATAAGAATATTTCGTTGAGAATTAGGGATATTGACTTTTACAAACCTTAAATAATAAAAATGATTGACTAAACCACTTTACGATATTATAATTATATTAACATATTTGCATATGAGGTAAAAGTAATGAAAAAACATAAGTTTGCCTTTATATTTTTAATCTTCTCTTTGGTATTGTTGTTACTAAACGTAGCCATTATAATAGTTTTTAGCATTATCAATATAGAAGATAGATTTTTTAATTCTTTAAACGTGGCGTCGTTGTCTATTTCTTTTTTAAGTTTTATAGCGTCTAGTTTCTTTTCTTTTTCTGTTTATTTACAAACGGAAAAACAAAACAAGATAAACGAAAGTTTGCCAAAAAAAGACGATCAATATATCATTGCAAATTATTCGCTGTTTAACATAGAACAAGAAATTTCGTTTTTTTCGTTATCCGGGGACGAAAAAGATACTATTATCGAAAGCGGTAGATATTTAAGCGTAAGAGGAGATTCTGACGAAAAAAGTATAACCAGATTGGTTTTTTTACCAACGGATAGCATGAATCAACCAACGTATAAGGTATTGATAAAATCTCTATCTTTTTATAATTCTAAAAACGAGAGTTTATTAAACGCAAATATTGCGGGTTGTGTAGATGGAGAGTATTCTGCAAACATTTTACAAAGGGGATATAATTGTATTTGCGTAGACGTTGCAAGAAAATATAAACACATAAAAAACGTGTTCGAAAAAAGCAAAAAAATAGAGTTAAGAGTTGATATTATATCTGTTTTTAACGTCAAAATGAGCGTTGCTTTTTCTATTTATTTGGATTCGGAGAAAAACGTCGATAATAATCCGGACAAAAAGAGTATCACAGATTTAAACACATATTTAATACATCATTCAAATTATTTTATAGAAGGAAAATCCATTGTTACCGTAAAATAAAGTTTTAGTTAAATTACGCAAGATATAGGTATATAGGCTTTATTTAAATGTGGTTTTTAAGATAAAAATAAAAACCTAAACAAGATAAACGGTAAAATTTTGGTTTTATAAAAAAACATTAAAGTAGTCGTTCTTTAAAAAGAGTGGCTACTTTTTGCTTTGCAAAAAAGAAGGAAAAACGAAAGGCTTTTATATTTAAAAACCTTACTAAAAAAAGAATAAATATTGACAAAAGTACAATATTGTAATATACTTAATATAAGAATTATAATATACTTAATACGAGATAAAAAGTATTGAGTTTTGTCATATATATCGGAGGTAATTATGAATAGCTTTATGCCGTGGACAAATTACGAAAAAGAAAAAACGCCAAAAGCTAACAACGCAACCTTTGTCGTTGCTAACGGTGCACAATCTTTAGTAGATATGTTTAAATCGAAGTTGTTTATATTTTTTACTGCGTTACTTTTGGTTTCGTGGGTGTTGCAATTTTTGGGATTGTGGCAAAAGCCTAATTTAGAAATCTTTAAAGTCAACATTACAATAAACGGACAGGTAACGGAAGAATCCTTACTCGCTTCGATTCTTAGTGCTAAAATTGTCGAGGCAATTGCCTTATTGTTTTCTTTATGTTGGTTGGCGTCGGTAATTCTTGCGGTAGTCGGATCTTTTATGCCCAATACGATTTTGTTGAACGTAGGTTTATATATTCAACGATTGATGGGTTACGTTATAATGGTAGCTGCGCTTTTAGCAGGATTATTATTGGCGATTGTGGCAGTTGTAATGTTTTTTTCGTTATTGCTTGAAAGTTTTATATGGGCTATTTTGTTTTTCTTGTTGTATGCGGCAATTGCGTTGTGGGGTGTGTATTACGCCTATAGATTTATGATGTTGCTATTGGGTGCGGGATTTGCTGTAAAAACGGGAGCAGAGAGCCTTTATTGTTCCAGAATTATTTATATAACCATTATATTCTCTATCGTAGAACAAATTTTTATGTTGTTTAGCGTAAAAGGCGTGTTGCTGTTAAAAGCCGTTGTGGATACTGTAATCAGCATACTTCTTCTAGTAATACTTACAAAATATAAAGAGAAGTATGGATTTAGCGGAAAGTTTAGTTACAGCGATTACACCAAAGAGTTTAAGATTAGCTCAAGCTTACGCATGGCATACACAGATTTTAAGGCGTACTATTGGAATTATGCCGACGTGCTTAAAAGACCTACCAGCAACGTAACGGCGGCTACTGCTAATAAGCCACAAATAAAAAAGGATAAATATAGATTATATAAAATCGTAGGCGGACTTAATTTAGGTTACGACAAAAATAAAGACGGCGAAGCCCTAACGGTAACACCGTCCGTGGTATTTGGGGCGGATTTCGAAAAGCTCCCCGACGGATTTATCTCGCAAGGCAGAACGTATTTTAACGCAAGTGCAAACGGAAGTAAAATTGCTTGTTGCGACGTCGTTACGGATACGAATACCGATAAAAAGTATTTGAGATTTAAAATAGTAAAACAAGACGAAAACTTAATTGGTTTAAAGTTATGGATAAAATCTCAAGATATTTTAGAAAGAAATTTACAAGCGGTGCAAGAAGTTCAGTTTTCTTTTGCTAAGGCAAAGGTAGGACAGTACGGTGGAAGTGTTTACGGTATAGAACTTCCTAAAGAAACACAAACCGGACTTGTAATTTTGGCAAAAGAGTATTTTAACGACGATCAATTAAGGGAAGACGCTATTTTTGTGGAAAAATTTAGCACGATAGAAAAAATTGAAAACGATAACGTCGTTTATAACGTTATTCATAACAATTAGGAGAGTATAATGAAAAAGGTTATAGGAAAAAACGTATATCCTATAAAGGATACTTTAAGACTCAACTTAAAAGAAGTAGAAACTTACGAAGAAGACGGAAAAGTTTTTGCTACGATATTATTCGACAACAAAGGTCCACAAATTAAAAGCTTTTCGTATTTGATATCTTTGTTTGACGAAAACGGCACGTATTTAAGCACGATAAAAAACAGCGTAGTAATAGATACCTTAAAAGGTTTAGAACCTTTAACGGTAGAATTGCCAAGCGATTTTGGTGCAGGCGTGTTTTTGTTGAGGTCGGTAAGTTTTTTTAGCGGAACGTCTTGGGTTGGAGAAATTCCTACGGATTTTGCCACGTATAAGGTCGTCCAAAAAGAAGTTTCGGCTTATTACGCCGTTATGAACAACGGACAACGTCCTACTCCGGTAAGACCTCCTAAGCCAAACGGATACAGCAAAAATTCTTAGTTTGTAATTTTACGGCCAATTAGTGCAACGCTAAGCAGTAATAGCAAAACAAAATTAAATCTAAGTGTAAATTTTAA
>JAZNFL010000315.1:0-3647 GCA_045589135.1 Christensenellaceae bacterium | reverse complement strand
AAGTCGAGTTTTATAAATTATTAAATTTAAACCCCTATGGGAAGAGCGATAACTCTCGTTAGTCTTTTTTTAAGTTATTGTTTTTGTTCACTCTTTAAGGATAATTAATTCCGCAAGAGTTTTTTAGAATGGTTTTATTGTAACTAAACCACTTTGCCTTCTTTTGCCAAAAAATTTATTAAGCGGCTTTTTTATCCAAAGAAACTTCTTTTTTGTTTGTATCCATCTTGCCAAGCTCGTTACAACGAGAACAAAGCGCAACGGCTAGGTCTTCTTTTTTAGGATACTTCTTTTTAAGAACGGAATACAAAACGGGTTCGTCTATTATGTAAGTGTTATCCTTTTTGCGATAATAAGATACTACGATTGGTAAATCTATTCCCCTTTTTAAGCACGCTTCTGCAAAAATTGCAAATCCTCCGTGGAAACCTTCGAGTTCTGCAAGATAACCGTTTGTAGAATCCTCTGGGAAAACAACAATGCTATCTCCGCCCTTTACCGCTTCGATGCTCTCTTTTACCGTCTTTAAAAATCTACTGTCTTGATACGTCGATATAAGATTAAACCCGCTGTAAAACATATTTGTAAGAGGGCTTGCTATAAGACAAAACAGCCTTGCCAAAAACAAATTCCAGTGCTTTTTTTCGTGATAGTAAACTCTCGTTTGGTACTTGTAAAGTTGTACGAGACCGGAATTCATTTGATGTGCTCCCCAAAACCTTATCGATCTGTTACAATAGATCTCTAAAGCCATAGGTGCGTCCGTTCCTTCGTGGTTACTTAAGATTAAAGATCCGTCTTTAAATTCTTCTCCAAGATAATAAAAATTGGGCTTTTTGTATTTTATCTTCATTACGGCTTTAAGCCCTTTAAACCATTTTTTGCCGGTTTTTTTCTTGTAAACAGTATTTCCCATTTTTAATCCTTTTAATTTTTTTCAACGGGTAATATTATAACACATTTCAAATACCAAAATCAAATTAAATACTCTCAAAACAAAGAAAAATTTATATTATTTTTTATCACTGATTAAGCCCGTCAATTTGCATATTTCCATTACTACGAGCGGAATTAAAGCCAATCCCACAGCAAGCAAATACATTTGCCAAGGAAGTATAACTAATTCGAAAGCAATTCGTAACGGAGTAAATAAAACTAAAGCTATAAGTAAAATAGAAACCAAAACTGCAAGGTTTAAAGTTTTATTGCCAAACGGCCCTATTTTAAATAAAGATTTATCCGATCTGGCGTTATACGCTTGTATTACTTGGGATAATGCAAGAGTTATAAACGCTGCCGTTTGACCTCCTGCAAGAGTATTGGTATAGTTTTGCCCAATCTTAAAGGCAACCAAAGCCAAAATACCAAACATAAATCCTTGAAGAACTATTCTTAAACCTAATCCGTTGGCAAAAATTCCTTCGTTTTTAGGTCTTGGCTTTCTGTTCATTACGTCAGGTTCGACGGCTTCCATGCCTAAAGCAATTGCAGGAAGACTGTCGGTTACCAAATTGATCCACAATAATTGCATAGATAGTAGCGGGGTTACGTGCCATAATATCATGGCGAAAAATACCGTTACTACCTCTCCGATATTCGTGCCGAGCAAAAAGCTAACTACTTTTTTGATATTTGCGTAAATTCCTCTACCTTCTTTAACGGCGTCTACTATAGTCGCAAAATTATCATCGGTAAGAATCATATCGGCTGCGCCTTTAGCAACGTCCGTACCGGTAATACCCATAGCACATCCGATATCTGCGGCTTTTAACGCAGGTGCGTCGTTTACGCCGTCGCCCGTCATAGAAACCACTTGACCACGTTTTTGCCAAGCTTTTACTATTCTTATTTTGTTTTCCGGCGATACTCTTGCGTATACCGAAATACTCTCTACCTGCTCGTCGAGTTCTTCTTCCGTCATGGCGTCGAGTTGTGTACCGGTAATAGCCTTATCTCCGGGGAGAAGTATGCCGAGTTCTTTTGCTATTGCAGATGCCGTAACGACGTGGTCGCCCGTTATCATTACCGGCTTAATGCCTGCTTGACGACAAACTTTAACCGCTTCTTTTGCCTCTTCTCTTGGTGGGTCTATCATTCCGACAAGTCCCATAAAGGTCAAGCCGTTTTCTAATTCTTGAGAAACAAATTCCGTAGGGATTTCTTCTATCACCTTATACGCTATCGCCAAAACACGCAAAGCCGAAGCACTCATTTCGTCGCAAACCTTTCTTGCAGAAACCAAATCTCCCTTTACGCATCTCGATTCTAAGACGTCGAAAGCTCCCTTTACGATAACTACGTTTTGTCCGTTTATAACGTTGACGGTAGTCATTAATTTACGGTCAGAGTCGAAAGGAATCCCCCCTACTCTTTTATACAAATTGTTTACTTCGTCTTTATTGATGCCGTTTTTAATTGCCGCAGAAACTATAGAAGTTTCGGTGGGATCTCCGATATGCACTTCTTTTCCATTTTCTACAACGACAGAACCATCCGAACAAAGAGTTCCTAAAAGCAAGAGATTTTTTACTTCTTTAGAGGCGTTTTCTTTGACGTCTTCCGTCTTTAAAGTATCGTTATAATACGCCTTGACGAGCGTCATGCGGTTCATCGTTAAAGTTCCGGTTTTATCCGAACATATAACCGAAGCGCTTCCTAAAGTTTCTACCGCCGGAAGTCTTCTTATAATTGCGTTTTTCTTTACCATTCTTTGTACGCCGATAGATAAAACTATAGTTACTATCGCCGGAAGCCCTTCGGGTATTGCAGAAACAGCCAAAGAGATAGCCGTCATAAAAATTTCCATCGGAGGCAACTCGTTTAAAAGCCCTACGACAAATATTATTGCACAAGCGCCTAAAGCTAAAAATCCGAGATATTTTCCGAGCTTTGCAAGTTTTTGTTGCAAAGGCGTCTTTGTATCTTTTTCGGAAGAAAGAAGATTTGCTATTTTGCCCATTTCGGTATCCATACCGATTGCAGTAACCACGGCAACTGCCGTTCCGTAAGTTATACTACAGCCGGAAAACACCATATTGCTTCTATCTCCCAAAGGAGCGCCTTCTTTTACCGTTTGCAATGCGTCTTTTTCGGAAGGAACGGATTCTCCGGTAAGGGCGGATTCTTCACTCTTTAAGCTTACGCTTTTTAAAAGCCTTGCGTCCGCCGGGACGAAATCCCCTGCCTCTAAAAGAATTATATCTCCCGGAACTAATTTCCCTGCATTGATAATTTCTTCTTTGCCGTCACGCAAAACCCTTGCGTGTGGGGCGGACATATTTTTTAATGCGTCTAAAGCTTTTTCTGCCTTGCTCTCTTGCATAACGCCCATAAAGGCGTTTATTACTACTATCAAAACTATAAGAGCCGGTTCGAAAAACTCTTTAGGATTTTTTTCTATGCAAGCTATGACGAAAGACACAACTGCCGCAACTAACAGTATTATTATCATTACGTCTTTAAATTGCTCTAAAAACTTATAGCCGAAAGATTTTTTCTTCTTTTCTTTTAGTTTGTTTTCTCCGTATTGGTTTTGTCTTTCTGCAACTTGCGAAGAAGACAATCCTACGTCTTGTGAAGTTTGCAAAGAATCTAAAACTTCTTTAGTCTTTTTACTGTAAAAGTCCATTTATTTACTCCTTGTTTTT
>JAZNFL010000314.1:0-2791 GCA_045589135.1 Christensenellaceae bacterium | reverse complement strand
ACAGCAACGTTATTATAAAAAACTAACCGAAAAAGAATTTTATTTGTTACCTAAAATATTAAATAAGCAATAAAATATACAATTGGCAACGTTACGATAGACAACACAACGCTTAAAAAACACCCTCCGCATACGACTTTTTCTTCTACGTAAAATTTGTTAGCGTAAACGGCAAGCATGGCAGAAACGGGAGCAGAAAACCCTATTATCAAAGACTTAGCTTGTATCTTATCAACTATACCAATCCTTAACAATACTAAGCATACCAAAACGCACGTTAAAGGCACGATTAAACATCTCGATACACTGACCGCCCAAACGTCTTTATCTTTAAGCAAACTTAAAACGTTTTCTTGCAAACCTACCGTTGCCCCTACCAAAAGCATAGCAAGAGGTGTTAAGGTATCGGAAAAGTTTTTTATAACGCCGTAAACAAAAGGGAGTGTTTTATCTATTCTTAAAACACCTATCTTTTGCCCATCTATAGTAACTTTAGGTAAAACGCCTTGCGTAATAAAGATAAATAATCCTATAACCGTCGCTATTACTACAGGGCTTAACACGACGTTTTTTATCCCCTTAACTCTATCTTTTGCAGAGTTTTTAGAAAACACCACGTATGCGTAACCGTAAAGAAATATTCTAAAAGCAAGCGACAACCCACTCATCGTCATAAGGGCGGATTTATCGCCGTTAAAAACAGTTTTTACCACCGGCAAAGAAAAGAGTGTAACCTGCCCAAGCGTCGCCGTTAAAGCCAAAATTACAGCCTTATCTTTACCTTTTCGTTTAAATGCAAAAAAGTTTAAAAGCATACTTAATGTAAAGATAAACAAACTCCCTACAAACACGAAAAACAGCGACGACACAGAATTTTTTTGCACGTCCGACATAAAAGAAGAAAAAGCCGTAGCGCTTACGGAAAAATTAAGCACGATAAAATTTAATACCTTAACCGATTGTCTGTCAAACAACTTCTTTTTCGTTAGCATAAAACCTATCGCCATAGTCAAAACGGAAATAACAACCGACCTTAAAAACCCCTGCATTTGTTTTATCGCACACTTCCTAACGATAATATATTATAATCTTTTATCTTTTGTTATTACTTTTTAAATCTAATTTGGATAAAGTTGATTGCTTATTTTTTTAAACAAAAACCTTCTACGAAAAACGCCGTAGAAGGTTTTGTCTTTTTATTGTATAAACTAAATGGTATTCTCTTTAAATGTCATTATTTTTGCGATTGCGTAGGCGGTATCAGTCGTTTTTTATTATAATCTTTTACTTTTTTAATTGTAAAAAACTTCTCGAAAACCTTTTATAAAAGTGTTTCTAACAATCTCAATTTAGCTGCAGTTGGTAACTTTCCTTCTTTTACGGCAGTTATAAATTCTTCCACCGTCTTGGCTTTACTTATAGAAACTCTCCATTCGTCGTGCTTTAAGAAAGTTCCGCCACGGGATCTCATAAGTATTTCTACCGCTCTTTCTAAAACTTCTTCGATTTGGCTCTTGTTGTCGTATACCACTTCTACAACGTATTCTTTACCTGCTTCGTAGTCTAATTTTATGCGTACGTTAGGAGCGTAAAGGTCTTCCGGAACAAAAGTGTTGCCGTCTACGGTTACAGTAACTTTTGCCTCTTTAAGTTCTTTATATTCGATAATAAGTTGTCTGTTTTGAGGTATAACGCCTTGATCGCCTTCCGTCTTTATTACGAGCTTTTGACAAGACTGTTTTTGACCTTTGGTAAGCGTAGAAGTAAACGTAGTAAACGCTTTTTTATCCGAGTCTTTTAAAGCAAGATCTTCGTAAAGTGTGTAACTGCCGTCGCCGAGATATGCTAAAACTTTAAGCTTGGTCGGATTATCGCAAGAGTTTCCTTCGTCTGCCGAAAGAGGAACTACCGAGCCTTCTTTACAAAGGACTGGTATAGACGTCAAATCTCTAAGCATAGTTACTTTTTTGCCACCTTTAGGGCTTACGTATACGTCGTTTGTGAAAATATCCACCCACTTGCCTTCCGGAATCCAAGCTTTTATTCTTGAGTATCCGTCTTTTTTAGCCTCTTCCGTTACGGGGGCTACTATTAAGTTTCCGCCAAACAAGTATTCTTCTTTATACTTATAGGCTTCTTTTTCTTTCCATTGATAATAAAGAGGTTCTACAAGAGCAAGACCTTCTTTATTGGTGCGATAAGAAGAACTGTAGAGATAAGGTATCATACTGTGACGAAGTCTTAACCATTCTTCTGCGACGTGCCCTGCACCGTTTCCATAATACCAAGGTTCTTTGGTCGTCGTTTCTGCATTGCAACAGTGCAATCTGTTTATTGGGCTAAATACTCCGTATTGAACGTGTCTTAAATAGAGTTCTTCGTCCATCTTACCAGCCATATGTCCTGCTATATCGTGGCTCCACCACGTATAACCGACGTTAGACGCCGTAAGCGTAAAGTAAGGAAGGAACTTTAAAGTCTCCCAAGTTGTATGAGAATCTCCGGAAAACCCTAAAGGATATCTATGCGAGCCCACGCCGGAATATCTTGACAATATAAGTGGAACTTTATTGTTTTTCCCGTTGTCGAGATAATGGTAATGGTTAAGCGCCCAAAGAGGATCTAAGCCTTCTAACTTAGAATTAGTGCCTTGTTGCCAATCTATCCACCAAAACTGAACTCCGTCTTCTTCGTACGGCTTATGTATAATAGAAAAATAATTGTTTACGTAGTTGGTGTTTGCTATATCAAAAGGTATATGTTGCTCGGTTTTGGGATCTATACCCATAGC
>JAZNFL010000313.1:0-2614 GCA_045589135.1 Christensenellaceae bacterium | reverse complement strand
ACCGTTAGTTTTAAGCGGTATAAGGTTAAATTTAACGAGAGGAAATATGATAAACGGTTTAAAAAAATATATCGATACGGCTTACACGCAATATCATGCAGTCAAAAACGCATCGGAATTGTTATTAGAAAACGGTTTCGTTCAACTTTTCGAAGGCTCGGCGTATAACTTAAAAAAAGGCGGAAAATACTTTGTCGTAAGAAACGGCAGTAGTCTTATAGCGTTTACCGTTGGAGAGGGAGAGTATTCTTATAAAATAGTTGCTTCGCACACCGATTCTCCAGCATTAAAGATTAAGTTAAACGGAGAAACAGCCGTAGCAAACTGCAAAAAGTTAGAAGTCGAAACTTACGGCGGAATGCTTATGTACAGTTGGTTCGATAGACCTTTAAAAGTGGCAGGCAGAGTAATCGTAAATAAAGACGGTAGCGTTTATTCTAAATTGGTAGAAGAGGACACCACCGTAATAATACCGAGCGTTGCCGTTCATTTAAACCGTCAAGTCAATACGTCTTTTGCTCCTAATGCTCAAACGGACATGCAAGCATTGTGCGGTTTGGCTACCGAAGAAAAGTATATAAGTTCGGTTTTACAAAAGAATTTAGAAGAAGGCGAAGAAGTCGTCGATTACGATTTGTTCGTCACGTCCGCAACGGAAGGATTTTTAAACGGAACAAAAGGAGAACTTTTCTCTTCTCCACGTATAGACGATTTAGCCAGCGTGTATTCTTCTTTGCAAGCTTTAATAAATGCTAAACCCTGCGGTGTAAACGTTTGTTGTTTATACGACAACGAAGAAGTAGGTTCTCGCAGTGCACAAGGAGCGGGAGGAAAGTTTTTAATAGAAACTTTGGAGAGAATAAATTTTGCTTTGGGATACTCTAAAGAAGATTTTATTATGGCGACGACTAATAGTTTTATGGTTTCTTGCGACGGAGCACACGCAACACATCCTAACCATCCAGAATTGTCTTCTCCAAACCACAAGATAGAAATGGGCAAAGGAGTGGTTGTTAAACATCATGCAAACTTAAATTACACTACGGACGGTTTTTCGTCTGCGCTTATAAAAACGGTATTTAAAAACGCCAACGTGCCTTGTCAAGATTTTTACATGCGCTCGGACATGCCTTGTGGCGGAACTTTAGGAGCGATAAGTTCTTCTCAATATTCGGTAAAAAGCGTGGATATAGGCGTTGCTCAACTTTCTATGCATTCCGCAGTAGAAACTGTTGCAGTTAAAGATTGTCAAAACCTTTTAGACGGGCTTTTAGAGTTTTATCAAAGCATCTTTAAGACAAACGCAAACGGAAGCGTAGAAGTTATAAAACCGTAAGGAGATTAAAATGAATAAAACTATATTAAAAAACTATGCAGAATTAATAGTTAAAAAGGGTTTAAATTTGCAAAAAGGAGAACCTCTTTATATAAATGCACCTATTCATACGGCGGAATTAGTAGAAATCGTTACAGAAAAAGCGTATAAATGTGGTGCTAAAAAAGTAACGGTATTTTGGTCTAACGAAAAAATAGCAAAATTAAAATACAAGCACGAATCGGTAAAACAGTTAGAAGAAGTCCCTGACTGGGTGGCTCGTTCGAGAAACGTCATCGTAGAAGAAGGAGGAGTATACTTAGGAATATTATCCGAAAACCCAATGGCGTTTGCAGGGGTAAACCCAACCAAAATTGCAAAGGCAAGAAGGGCTATGGGCAAGGCCATAAGACCTATGCGAGATGCAACGGGATCTAATAGAATTAGATGGTGCTTAGTCGCTTATCCGGAAAAAAATTGGGCTAAAAAGATGTTCCCCGATTTCCCGCAAAACAAAGCCCTTGCTAAGCAATGGGAGTATATATTAAAGACGATGCGTCTTGACCAAGAAGATCCATTTGCCGCTTGGGAAGAGCATCAAAAGAATTTAACGAGAAGAATAGAAATATTAAATTCTTCTAAAATTAAAACTTTCCATTACAAAAACTCTATCGGCACGGATTTTTCTATTGGTTTGCCTAAGGGATATCTTTTCTGTGGCGGAGCAGAAAAAGGTCTTAACGACGGAGTTGACTTTATTGCCAATATGCCTACGGAAGAAGTTTTTTCCAGTCCGGACAAAAACACTGCGGAAGGGGTTTTGGTTTCCGCTATGCCACTCGTCAGAAGCGGGGTTATTATAGAAAACTTTACTCTTACCTTTAAAAACGGAAAGATAGTTGATTTTACGGCAGAAAAAGGTTACGATACGCTTAAAGAAATTATAGCGACGGACGAAGGTTCGCATTATCTTGGAGAGATAGCTTTAATAGGTAAAAATTCTCCCATACACAAACTCGGCACGCTTTTTTACGAAACTCTCTTCGACGAAAACGCAAGTTGTCACTTTGCAATAGGCGATTGTTACGTCGGATGTTTTAACGGCGGGGCAGAAATGACAAAAGAAGAACTCTCTAAACACGGCTTAAATACTTCTTTAGAACACGTCGACTTTATGATAGGAACGGACGATTTAGACGTTACTGCAGAATGCGAAGACGGAACTATAATGCAGATATTTAAGGACGGAGAGTGGGTTATTTAACGCAAATTAAAATATAAGTTTATTTATCCCGTTGC
>JAZNFL010000312.1:0-7203 GCA_045589135.1 Christensenellaceae bacterium | reverse complement strand
ATATAGCCAAAATGCGTATTACTTGTTCCGTCTTTGCTCGCCCCTACGAACGGTAACGTGATTTCCGTCAAGCTACTGCAACCATAGAACGCTATAGAACCGATACTCGTTACACTGTCGGGAATGGTTATGCTCGTCAAGCTACTGCAATCCTGGAACGCATAAAACTCGATACTCGTTACGCTGTCGGGAATGGTTACGCTCGTCAAGCTACTGCAATCCCTGAACGCAGAAGAACCGATACTCGTGACACTGTCGGGAATGGTTATGCTCGTCAAGCTACTGCAACCCCTGAACGCAGAAACGATCAATTTACAATTTGCATTGATTGTAGCTGTGGTTATCGAATTGGAAGCCGTGTCCGCCAAATATAAATATTTGTTGGTTGCATTGCCTAAATAATATAAACCGTTTTCTTCGTTGTATTGTAAGCTACTGCAATCAGAGAACGCATACTCACCAATAGAAATTACACTGTCGGGAATGGTTACACTCGTCAAGCTACTGCAACCATAGAACGCATAAGACTCGATACTCGTTACACTGTCGCCAATTACCACGCTCGTCAAGCTACTGCAACCCTCGAACGCATAAGACTTGATACTCGTTACGCAGTCGCCAATTGTCACACTCGTCAAGCTACTGCAACCCCTGAACGCATAAGACTCGATACTCGTTACGCTGTCGGGAATGGTTATGCTCGTCAAGCTACTGCAACCCTCGAACGCATAAGACTCGATACTCGTGACACTGTCGGGAATGGTTATGCTCGTCAAGCTGCTACAACCATACAATGCATCACGACCAATAGAAGTAACACTAGTAGAAAAAACTACTTCTTTTAGATTAGTTGCTTGATAACATATATAAGAAGGAACTTGTTTTACACCAAAAACAATTTTCGTTATGTGGGGTAAAACTAAAAAAGGATTATCTTTAGAAGAGTAATCGCTATTATAATATATAGTAGTTAAATTACTAGCTTTATAGAAAATCTGCGCACCGATACTTGTTACGGACGAGGGAATCGTCATTTCCGTTAATCCCGTACAACCGTAAAATGCGCGCGCACCAATGATTTTCAGCGTGGCAGGTAATTCTAATACAGTAAGATGGGATTGATTTTCGAAGGCTTTTTTTGCAATCGCCGTTACCGTATATCCGTCAAGAGTCGTGGGAATATAAATTTCCGTACCGGTAAAAGAATCGTTAATGCCTGTAATGGTACAAGTTATTCCATTGGTATTTACGATATAGTCAACCGGTGGTAATTTAGGGAGTTCAACGTACGTAGAATAGTCACAACCTTGTCTTTCGCAAGTTACGTATTCGTTCCAACCGATTTCCATGCAAGTAGGGGCTTTTGCTTGGTGTGTTTTTTCGTCGTGTCCTAAATAATCAACATAATTATCTACGTATGTATCTCCACAATCACAAATAAACGTCGTGTATCCTTTTTCTGTACAAGTTGGTTCAACCATTGATTCACTGTAAGAGTGTGTATGCTTTTCACCGTAAGAGTGTGTATGCTTTTCACCGCAAGCGGTAAGGGTGCCAATAGCGCCAATACAAAGAATCATTGTTAAAGTTGCTAATAAAATTTTTTTCTTCATAAAGACCTCCAAAATAAAACACGCTTATATTTCTTCGTAAAACAGTTTGAAGATTTATAAATTACGCCGATTAACATAATCTATGTGCTAAAAATAAAGTGGTTTATATTATATGGAAACGTTTATATCAACAAAATTATAAATATTTTATAATATACTTGATTAAATCGACAAAAAGGTCTATAATATCTACATAGATTATGTTATTCTATGTAGAAAACGGTGAGAGAAAATCTCGCCGTTTTTGTGCGTTTTGGCACGTTTATAATAGTAGTTTACCAAGCTTATTCATCATTTCGGTTTTGTGCTCTAACATAGAGTGGGCGTAGCGCTTTAAGGTTATCGTAGGGTTTTTATGTCCTAAAATTTCGGATAAGGTTTTTATATCCATTCCGCACTCTAAAGCGCGCGTTGCAAACGTATGGCGAAGAGAGTGAAAACCTTTATGCGGTAATTTCAAACGTTTTAATAATAGGTCGAAACTCTTTTGATAAGAGCGCACTTGTGCACCATGTACGCGTTCACCACAAACAACGTAACCGGTTTTAGTTGTTTTTTTCAATTCCGTTAAATATGGCAATAATTGCTTGGGGATAGGGATAATCCTTTTAGAAGAATCGGTTTTAGGCGTGTCGATTACTTTTACGTATTCGCCGCCAAACCAACTGTCGTGACAAGATTTAGAAACGGCTATAATACCTTTTTGTACATCCACGTCGTCCCAAGTAAGGGATAGCAGTTCTCCAATTCGCAAGCCCGTATAAAGACAAAGAATTACCCCAAATAACTTGTTTTTCTTTTGTTTTAAAATAAATCGTTCGATTTTTCGTTGTTCTTCTTTAGAAAAACACTCAATTTGCTTTTCTCGCCCCTTAGGACTAACTATAGATTTAGAAAACTCTTTGTCCGTTATGCCAAGCAAAACAGCACGCCTAAGTGAAGACTTTAGCACGGATATAACGCCGTTTACAGAGTTTGGGGATAAACCCTTTTCGGATAAATCGACTGTAAAGCGTTGCAAAGTGGTTGCCGTTAAGTCGTTAAGTTCAAAATCTCCAAGAGTGGGGATTATATGTAGTTGAGTTATCCTTTGATACTTTTTGTGAGTTCTTATTTTAGTAGTGGGTTTGACGTACAAAGCAAGCCATTCTACAAGCCAATTTTTATATTTCATAATTACACCTCCGTTTTTAATTTTGTAAAAAGAAAAAGCACACTTTTTGTTGCGATAATAGTGTGCTATATTTTTTTATTAAAATCAATACGATATGCCGATAAAACAAAAAAACGGCAGGAGAGTTTCCTACCGTTTAATCGTTGGTGAATTATATAATTAAGTGTAATAGTAAAAAGAATCCGAACCTTTATACCGTATATAGCAATTGGTTCGGATTATTCTTTTTTGGTGCCGGTGAACGGGGTCGAACCGGTACAGTATCGCTACCGCGGGATTTTGAGTCCCGTACGTCTGCCAATTCCATCACACCGGCATAATTTATATAAATTTGTTGATTTTTTAAATTATTTGTGCCATAATATTTAATATATCAACTTTAAATATAATAACACATATTTTTAAAAAATGCAAGGGTTATTAACCCGATAAATAAAAATAATCGGAGATTTTAATGGGTAAACTTATTCTTATAGACGGCAACAGTTTAATAAATAGAGCATTTTACGCCACGCCACCACTTTCGACAAAAGACGGCACGCCGACAAACGCAGTATACGGCTTTATGTCTATGCTCGTAAAACTTATAGGAGAGTATAAGCCGGAGCATTTATTGGTAGCTTTTGACAGAAAAGAACCTACCTTCCGTCATAAGATTTATGCAGAGTATAAAGGAACGAGAAAACCTTCTCCCCCCGACCTTCCTCCTCAAATTCAATTGCTTAAAGAACTTTTGCCAAAGATTGGCATAGCGGTTTTTGATAAGGCGGGTATAGAAGCCGACGATATTATTGGAACAATGGCAAAGCGCCATATAGAAGAAGCATATATTTTGACGGGCGATAGAGATAGTTTTCAGCTCGTAGACGAAAAAACCACCGTTTTGTTTACTCGCAAAGGAATAACCGATTTAGACGAGTTAAATTATTCTAATTTTAAAGAAAAGGTAGGGGTTTTGCCGTCGCAAATAACCGATTTAAAGGCGTGCATGGGGGATAGTTCGGACAATATCCCGGGTATACCCGGCGTTGGAGAAAAGACCGCCCTTAGTTTAATATCCGAATACGGCAGTTTAGAAAACGTCTACTTAAACGTCGACAAATTAAAGGGCAAGCTTAAAGAAAGGGTAGAACAAAATCAAGATTTAGCCTTTTTGTCTAAAAAACTCGCCACAATCGACACGGAAGTGGATATTCCGCTTTCTGTAGAAGATTTGTCTTTCGAATTTCCGTTTAGTTTACAAGCAAAAAAGATTTTTGCGAGTTTAGAATTTAAAAATTTGATAAAAAGAGGGGATATTTTCGTTCAAGAAGCCGAAAATTTTATTGCGTACACCCCGACGGAAGAGATAACCGTAACTCAAGTAAAAGACGTAACTACTTTAGAAGAGTTTAAAGATATTTTATCCAAAACGCAAAAATTGACGTTTTTTATAGGAGAAGATTTATTCGTTTACGACTATAAAGACTTAGAGTATTGCATCAAAATAAAGCAGAACTTTTTCGATCAAGGGTTGGACTTTGACGTTGCTTTAAAAACTCTTGGAGAGTTTTTGTCTAACTCTTCTAACTTGGCGGTAGTATACGACTTAAAATCAACAAAAAAATATTTAAAATCCTTCGGTGTCGAGTTTTTATCTCTTGCCGACGACGTTTTATTAAAAAAATATCTTGCGGATTTTACCGGTAAAGACGAAAAGCTTTTCGACGTCTTAGAAGAAAACGGATTAAACCCCAAGATGCCTGCATACGGGCTTTTTGTTCTCGATAAAAAATATACCCAAGTGTTAAAAAAAGACGACACGTATTCTCTTTATACGGACGTAGAATTGCCCTTGTGCCACGTTTTATACGAGATGGAAAAAGAAGGCTTTAAGGTAAATATTTCCGCCTTAGAAGAGATGTCAGCCGTCTACGAAGGTCAAGTAAAAAATCTTTTAGAAAAAATTAAAGAATTAGCAGGAGAAAACGTCAACCCCAACTCTCCTAAGCAATTAGGCGTTCTTCTTTTCGAAAAATTAGGATTAAAGAGCGGAAAAAAGACGAGAACGGGTTATTCTACGAGTGCCGACGTGTTAGAAGCCATAGAAGACCAACACGAGATTATTCCTTTAATTTTAAGATATAGACAGATACAAAAACTTTTTTCTACTTATATAGAAGGTTTTAAACCTTTAATAGACCGCAAAACGGGGCTTATACACACTTGTTTTAATCAAGCTTTGACGACGACCGGCAGATTGTCTTCTAAGGAGCCTAACCTTCAAAATATTCCCGTAAGAGAAGAAGAAGGGAAAGAGATTCGCAAATTATTTATGACGAGAGCAGAGGACAGAATTTTGTTAAATGCAGGCTATTCTCAAATAGAGTTGCGTCTTATGGCTCATTTTAGCAAGTGTCAAAAGCTTATAGACGCATTCGTTCAAGGAAAAGACGTTCATACGACTACGGCATCGCAAGTGTTTGGTGTGGGTATAGATCAAGTTACTCCGCAAATGAGAAGACATGCAAAAGCTGTAAACTTTGGCATAATATACGGCATAAGCGATTTTGGACTTAGTAAGAACATTGGTTCGTCTGTAAAAAAGGCGGGCGAATATATCAAAAAATATTTCGAAGAATACCCGGAAGTAAAAGCCTATATGGATTCTAACGTAGAATTTGCAAGAAGTAACGGTTACGTAAAGACTATTTTAGGCAGACGTAGATATATCAAAGAGATAAATTCTCCAAATTATAATTTAAGAGCTTTTGGAGAAAGAGCCGCAATGAATATGCCTTTGCAAGGAACTTCCGCCGACATAATAAAAATAGCCATGATAAACGTATATAATAGATTAAAGAGAGAAAATTTGCAATCAAAACTCATATTGCAAATACACGACGAACTTATCATCGACGCCTTCGTGTCAGAAAAAACGCAAGTAGAGAATATATTAAAAGAAGAAATGCAAAACGCTGTTAAGTTAAGCGTTCCTTTGACGGTAGAGGTATCAAGCGGTAAGACTTGGTTTGATGCAAAGTAACAAATCTTTGAGAAGATATAACACGAGTGTTTTTTATTTTGATTTGTTATACTAATTAGAGTATATTAGAGTATAAATAACAAGATAAGATAAATACAGAGAGAAAAATTTAATTTGTTAAGAAATTTTTTTTACAAAAAATTAAGACGAGAGGATTTAAGAGTATAGCTCAAAAATTTAAAATTATAAAACAAGGAGACTTACGTTGAAAAAAATTGCAATTACCGGTGGAATCGGAAGCGGTAAATCCACCGTTGTAAAATTTATCGAAGAACTCGGGTATAAAACTGTGAGTGCGGACGAAGTGTATACGCAATTATTAAAAGAAGAGTCCTTCGTTGAGTTAATAAGCAAAGCGATAGGCGTAAAACCTTTAATTGAAGGCGGTAAAGCAGTTTTAGATAGAAAAGCCGTTTCTAAAGAGGTTTTTGGCAACCAAGAAAAATTAAAACTTTTAAACTCCTTAACTCATCCGGCAATAATAAAAAGAATGTTCGAGATAGGAGAAAGTTTTAACGGAGTGGTTTTTTACGAAGTCCCTTTGCTTTTCGAAGCGTCTTTGCAAGATTTATTTGACAACACGATAGTAGTAAAAAGAAATATAACAGACCGAATAAACTCCGTAATGGAAAGGGACGGAACGACAGAACAAGCGGTAATAAATAAAATTAATAACCAATACGACTATAATTTACTCCAAGATAATAAGTATTATTATATACATAACGACGGGGATATGTTTCAGCTTAAAAATTCCGTCGTAAAAATTATTGGAGAGATTATTGAAGCATCAATTTAAAGTAGCAATTATACTTACGACTATAATAGTTGCGGTGTCCGTTGGCGGATACTATTATCTTAGAGAAAAGGTGTATCCAAGGCCGTATAAAGAAGAGGTTTTTTCTCTATCGCAAAAGTACGATGTAAGCCCGTCCATAATATATGCAATAATAAAGGCAGAGAGTGGTTTTAAGTCAAACGCTATCTCTAAAAAGAGCGCAAAAGGGTTAATGCAACTGACCGATTCCACTGCCGAATACGTAGCAGAAATGCTTGGGATAACAGAGTACGACGTTTTAGACGTTTCGACAAATTTAGAATTAGGCGTTTATTATTTTAGGTATCTAATGCTTAAATTTGACAGGATAGAAGAAGCTCTTTGTGCATATAATGCAGGGGAGGGCAACGTTTCGGAGTGGCTTTTGGATAAAAAGTTTTCTAAAGACGGCAAAAGGCTAAAAAAAGTACCTTATAAAGAAACTGCTATATACGTTACAAAAGTAAAAAAATACGCCAAGGTATATCGTAATATCATAAAAAGATAAGTGTATAGAAATTTTAGTTTTGCCACGGTAAAAGATTATAGTTTTTAAAAAATTAAAAATGTAAAA
>JAZNFL010000311.1:0-1627 GCA_045589135.1 Christensenellaceae bacterium | reverse complement strand
CGTTGCAGACGGAACGACTTTGGGCGACAAGTTCGCTTGGGATGAAAATAATCCGTTTACTATTACGTCAAACGGAGCTAACAAACTTAACAACTACAACGTAACGTACGATATTCAAGTAGCTATCGCAACGTACGGTGTGTTCGTAAATACCAACGTATTTGTGTACGACGGCCAAGAACACGGTTTGGAAGTATCTCATATCTTTGAAGAACCCATTGCAACCGTATTATTCTCTGCCGACGGAATTACTTACGGCGAAACTCCTATAACTCGTTCACAGGCAGGAACTACCGTAGTTTACTACGCAATTAGAGTATACGATGCGTATGGTGAAGTTGAAAAGGAAATAAAAGATCAACTTAACGTAACGGTAAACAAGAGAACAGTAAATCTTACCGTAGATAATAAAGCAATCACTTACGGTGACAATCTTCCCGAATTTACTTACTCTCTTACCTCTTACGACGGAGAAAGCGACGTATTTGCAAACGGCGAAGATATTAACACCTTAGGAACTCTTGCAATAAATGCAACAGATTATACAGGAAATGCAGGCGGATACGATATCGTAGCAAGCGGACTTAATTCTTCTAACTACGAAATCGTAATCAATAACGCAAGACTTACCGTAAACAAAAAGGCAGTAACCGTAACGCCTAACGACGTAAACGTTACGTATGGTGATCAAGTACCCACTTACACGTTTAGTGCAAACGGACTTGTTAACGGCGAAGACCTTGACGTATTAGGAACTCCCGAAGCGATTTGTTCGTATGAATTCAAGTCACCTGTTGGTAACTACGCAATTACCATAAAAGCAGGAACTCTTGCATCTAACAACTACGACATAACCTTAGCACAAGGAAAAGTGGTTGTAGGCAAAAAGAGTGCAACGTTAACGTTAGGCGAAGTAGAAATAACCTACTATGATGCAATACCTGACGAAAACCAATTCGTAGCAAAACTTTCGGCAGACGGACTAGTAGAAGGCGACACTATTGCAACACTTAGAACGCAAAACGCTTCGTTTAGTACTGCTTACGAAATTGGAAACAACGTAGGCGACTATGCAGTAGTAGTAAACGGCTATGCAAACGACAACTACGATTTAACGGTAGTAAACGGAAATCTTAAAGTAAATAAGAGAGCTCTTACTATAACGTTGCAAAACGCATACTTGATTTACGGTGATACTTATACACCTTCGTTTAGATATGCAGGATTCGTAGGAGAAGACAACGAAACTAACGCAATAAGCGGACTTAGCGTATCTGGAGACACAGTAAATGCTGGTGAAAACACCGTAATTGGAGCAAACGCAACGAGTACTAATTATGCAATTAGTTACGTAGCAGGAAAAGTGTCTATCGAACAAAGACATATTTATCTTACTATCGACGCTCAAGAAAAGACGTATGGTGAAGTTGATCCCACGTTTACTTACACACTTGCTCCTTACGAAGACGGAAAGCCTGTATTCGGATTTGACGAAACGGTAGCCGACTTAGGAAATATGGTGGTAGCTCCCAAGAACTACGCAGGAAATGCAAACGTATATGATATTGAAGCAACAGGTATAACCAATACCAACTACGTAGTACACGTAACGACTGCAAAGTTTACG
>JAZNFL010000310.1:0-1632 GCA_045589135.1 Christensenellaceae bacterium | reverse complement strand
GTATTATTTTCTCCATAAAGTAATCTACTTCTTTGCGGTTTAAAGATTTTAATTCTTTTTCTATGGTTTGTTTTGCCTTTTTAAACTCCGAGTTTTTAGATTTTAACTCTTCTAAGCATTTGACGTAAGCAGATAATTTATCCGCACATTTGGATATGGCGTATTCTTCAGTGGTTTTGTCGGGCAACAAAATATCGGAATAACGAGGTTTTAATTCTTCCGGCAAAGAGGACAAAAGCTTTAAGCAAGCGTTTTCTTCTAAATCTTTATACGCCGTATTTATTTGTTTATTAAAATATTTTATCGGGGTAGGCAAATCGCCCGTAATTACTTCGCTGGATTCGTGGTAGATAGAAAGCATAACGGTTTTTTCGACGTCGACGTTTCCGCCAAAATACTCGTTTTTTATAAGTGCCAAGCTATGTGCAATAATTGCAACTTGCCAACTGTGTTCCATTATATTTTCTTCTACGACGGAGTGCATAAGGCTCCAACGCTTTATGTACTTCATTCGGTTTAAATATGCGTAAAAATCGTAGGACATAAATCACCTCAAGACTTTTGCAATAAAAGCAAAAGGGCGGCTTTTACGGTAAATAAAAGATTTTTAGCCATGGTTTGTATATGGCAATTTATACTGTCGGCGACTTCGCTCGTTATAGAAACGTCTCTGTCAAAAGGCAACAAAGAGAGCAAAATTGCGTTTGGCTTAGCGTAGTTTATCGCTGTTTTGTCTATCGTAAATCCACCGTTGTCTTTAAGCACGTATACGACGTCAGCGCTGTTTAGACCGTCTTTTAAGTTGTGGAATACTTTAACGTCGCCGTAAGGCTTACAAGAGTTAAGAAGGTCTGTGTCGACGTTTTCTTCCGGGGTGACGATATTTATTTCCATTCCGCATTTTACTGCGCCGTTTATTATAGAGAAGTTAGTTTTGTTTAAGTTTCCGACAACTGCCAATTTAACGTCGGTAAGCTTTCCTCTAATTTCCGAAACGGTCATAAACATCGAAAGAACCGAACAAGCGTAAGTGCTTATAATAGGCAAGTCGACTATCTTCATAATGTTTTCTGCATCGCCTACGATGGCGGTGTTGACGACCATTGCGGCAATATCTAAAGAAGCAAGGGATTTAATGGTATCTTTATCTCTTAAAACTTCTTCTATTTCCGAACCTGTTAAGTTTATATTAAACATATTTCCGCCAAGTTCTTTTACTGCCATTTCTAAGGCAAGTCTGCCGGAGATGTGGCTTAGTTTACTTAAAGAAGCCAAAAATTTACCTTTTAAAGGCGTTTGGTGTTCGCCTACGGCTTTTTTTATTTTTTCTGCCTTAGCGCAACGGATTATCGTTAAAATGTCGTCCACTTCCATAGAAGCGAGATTTATAACGTGTGGTGTTTGTAAACCTTTGGTTATGAGATTTTTTGTAATGTCCATGATGTATTCCTCCTAAAAAGTAGAGTAAACGGATTTGTAAATTTTAAAGCATAGAAAAACAAAAACTATAAAACTTTGTTTTAATCCAATTGTCATAAAATTTGTCGGTTTGCTTAAAAATGCAAATATGCAAGGTCGATATTTTGTTTTTGGGTAAAATCGATCTTACAAGCGTTTTTTATAAGCACATAT
>JAZNFL010000309.1:0-10012 GCA_045589135.1 Christensenellaceae bacterium | reverse complement strand
TCGTGTGCAGGAGTAATCTTAACTACACCCGTACCAAATTCTACGTCTACGTAACTATCTGCAACGACGGGGATTTCTTTATTTACGATAGGTAAAATTAAAGTTTTACCGATAATGTGTTGATATCTTGGATCTTCCGGATTTACTGCAACGGCAGTATCTCCAAACATAGTTTCCGGACGGGTGGTAGCGAGTTCTACGTATGCGTCTTCTCCCTTTATTTGATAACGAAGATGCCAGAAAAACGACGGTTCTTCCGCATACTCTACTTCTGCGTCAGAAAGCGCTGTCTTACACGTTGGACACCAGTTTATAATTCTACTTCCTTGATAGATAAGACCTTTTTCGTAAAGGCGAATAAAAACTTCTTTAACGGCTCTCGAGCACTTTTCGTCCATGGTAAAAGCAAGTCTTGACCAATCGCAAGACGAACCAAGACATTTAAGCTGTTCTACTATTCTCGAACCGTATTTATCCTTCCAAGCCCAAGCTCTCTTTAAAAACTCTTCTCTTCCGACTTGTTGTTTGGTAAGACCTTCTGCCTTTAATTGATCTACTATTTTTACTTCTGTAGCAATAGAAGCGTGGTCTGTTCCGGGGAGCCATAAAGCTTCGTATCCTTGCATTCTTTTAAATCTTATAATGCAGTCTTGTAAAGACTCGTCTAAAGCGTGTCCCATATGAAGTTGTCCGGTTATATTTGGAGGTGGGATAACGATTGTAAAAGGTATCTTTTCTCTATTGGGCGTTGCTTTAAAATACCCGTTTTCTTCCCATTCTTTATATAACTTCTTTTCAAATTCTCTCGGATTGTACGTTGTTGACATTTCCATGGAATTTTCCTCCTGTTTTCCGGCATGTATTTTCCGTAAAAACGGCGCATTGTAACGAGCAAACACCCCTTGCTTACCCCTTAAAACAAATTGCCATAATCGACGGTCGTATAAATAATTATATATTATTCTTAAAATATTGTCAATTAAAAGAGTAAAAACATAAAATATATTATGCAAGATTTTGCAAGGATATAAAAAATGAGAAAATTTATTTGTGTTTTTTTGACAATATGTATGATTATTTTGCCTTTTTCTGGGTGCAAAAAGAATGATGACGAAGGAAAGATAAGAGTATCGGAAGTCACTCATTCGGTTTTTTACGCACCCTTATACGTGGCAATGGAAAACGGCTTTTTCTTAGAAGAAGGCTTGACGATAGAGTTGACCAACGGCGGTGGAGCAGACAAATGTATGACTGCCCTTCTCTCCGGCAGTGCTGACGTAGCTCTTATGGGACCGGAGGCAACCGTTTACGTCGTTTTAGAAGATAAAAAAGACCACCCTGTCGTTTTTGCTCAACTAACGAAAAGAGACGGATCCTTTTTGATGTCCAGAAAAGACGAAAAAGAAAACTTTGATTGGAAGAACTTACAAGGCAAAGAAATAATAGCAGGAAGAAAAGGCGGTGTCCCCGCAATGACTTTAGAATACGTCTTAAACAACCACGGTTTATACGACGGACAAAACGTAACTCTTAACTACGACGTACAATTTTCTCTTACTGCGGCTGCGTTTATCGGTGGTACGGGAGATTACGTCACTATGTTCGAGCCAACGGCTTCCGATTGCGAAAAAGAAGGTAACGGCTATATAGTTGCGAGCGTCGGAGAAGAAAGCGGAGAAATCCCCTACACTGCCTTTACCGCAATAAAAAGTTACGTCGAAAACAACAACGAAAAGATAGAAAAATTTGTAAGAGCAATATATAAAGCAATTAATTACGTCTTAAACACCGACTCGACGACTATAGCTAATTCTATAATAAAACAATTCCCCGCAACGAGCGTAGAATCTTTGGCAACCGCTATAGAAAACTATAAAAAAATCGACGCATGGGTAACCAACGCATCTATGACGGAAGACAGTTATAACAGACTTTTAAACGTAATGGAAAGAGCCGGAGAATTGCAAGAAAGAGCCGACTATAACGTCGTTACTTACAACGATATTTCAGATAAAATTTACAGAGAATTAAACGGATAAAACCCCGACTTTTATAGGGGGAGGTATAATATGGATCATCTATTAAAACTTGAGAATATCTCTCTTACCTATCACACTATTGCACAACAGACAAAAGCTGTAGACAAATTAAATTTTAACGTGGATAAAGGTGAGTTTATTGCCATTATTGGACCATCCGGTTGTGGTAAAACGAGCATTTTATCTATGATCGCAGGAATTTTAAAACCTACGGAAGGAAAAATCTTTATAAGCGGAAAACAATTATTGGGTCCGACTAAAGATATTGGATATATGCTACAAAAAGACGAGCTTTTCGAGTGGCTTACGATATATAAAAACGTTTTATTGCCTTTAAAAATCAACAAAACTTTATCCGACAAAACAAAAGAGTACGTAGATGAATTATTAAAAAAGTACGGCTTGTACGAATTTAAAAATTATTACCCGCACGAGCTTTCCGGTGGAATGCGCCAACGTGCCGCACTTATAAGAACGTTATCGTTTTCGCCTACTCTTTTGCTTTTAGACGAGCCGTTTTCTGCTCTCGACTACCAAACGAGACTTGCCGTTTGCGACGACGTATACGCCATAATCAAAAAAGAAAAAAAGACTGCTATTTTAGTAACCCACGATATATCCGAAGCTATATCCGTAGCCGATAGAGTTATCGTTTTATCCGAAAGACCTACAAAGATATACAACATGCACGTAATGAACTTCGATAAAGCTTTAACACCTTTAAAAAGGCGGGAGAAAAAGTTTTTTGGAGAATACTTCGATCTTTTATGGAAGGAGTTAAACAGATGAAAAATCAAGAAAAAAACGATCGTCAACGTTACTTGCGAGGAGTAAAATTGCGCAACGTTTCTATTACTGTCAGCAGATTTGCAATTCTTATTGTTTTTTTAACGTTGTGGGAAGTTTTAGCCGTTACCGGAGTGTCGGACAGTTTTTTGACAAGTAGTCCGTCGAGAGTTATAAGGACGATAAAAGATTTAGCCGTAAGCGGAGAACTTTTTTCGCACGTGGGCACTACTCTTTACGAAACGCTTGCGGGATTTTTTATCGCCACGGCAATAGGTTACGCAACTGCCGTCATATTGTGGTCGTCGGATATTTTGCGAAAAATTTTCGAGCCGTATCTCGTCGTTTTAAACAGTTTACCTAAAATCGCATTAGGTCCGCTTATCATAATTTGGTTTGGCAGTGGCACAAAATCCATAATATTTATGACGGTTATAATTACCGTTATAGTTACGGTTATTAATCTTACAAACGGATTTTTGCAGACGGAAAAAAACAAAATTACGTTGCTTAAATCTTTAGGTGCTAGCAAACTTCAAATACTTACGAAATTAGTTATCCCCGGTAACGTCCCCACCCTTATAAGCACGTTAAAAATCAACGTCGGCATGTCTTGGATAGGATCTATAATGGGAGAATATTTAGTTTCGAGAAAAGGCATCGGTTATCTTATAGTATACGGCGGGCAAGTATTTAAGTTGGATTTAGTTATGGCAAGCACGGTTATACTTTGCGTTTTGGCAGGTTTGATGTACGCCGTAATTGCTTTAATCGAAAAAAAACTTGTAAAACAACAACGGTAACTAAGTACGCAATGCCAATAAGCCCAATTGCCGGATAAATTCTTTTTACGATATCAGAAAACCCGAGTTTTGACACGATAAAAACACCAAAACTTAAAGCTACGGTTTTAAATCCAACGTTACCTTTTTTAGAAATAGGTTTATATACGGTATAATAAGACGAAAACACAGTTGTTAAAATTGCTATTAATGCAACGGCAAAATAGACGTATTTAGCAATCTTTATGCCTTCCGTTAGCTTTAAAAGAGGCACGTCTTCTGCTCCGTAAAATCCAGTTGACAAAGAACATAACACAACCGCTACGACAACGCCGAGAATCCCTCCCGACAATATTGCCGTGGCGGTTTTTTCTTTTTTGTTTAAGGATAAAGTTGTCGTCTTTATTACAGAAGAAGCCATAAAAACGTTTAGCGTAACGTACGGCAAAAAGCCTAAAGACGGCACTTTATTGCTATACACACCGTCTTTAACGATAGTGTTTATACATACTGCAAACAATACCAATATCATTATAGGGACGAGCCATAGACTTATTTTTTCTATTTTTGCTATTCCGTCCATACATAAGATCGAACACAACACCACGCCTAAAAAAGAGGCAATAGAATAGTTTGGATTTAACCCCATCGTGCTATAAAACAAGCTGTCTAATCCGGAGATCATCCCTGCACATATCATAAAATTACTGCAGATTATAATAGGATAAAAGGTTTTTTCTACTCTGCCGTCTAAGTCGAAGTTCTCCACGATAAAAATACACGTTATAAAGGCAAAGACGGTAAGGGCGGAGATAAACGGATTAAACCCGACGAAAAACTCCACCAATTCTTTACCCGTTATAAACCCTGCGCCTATAACTGCGCCAACTATAAAACTTGCCGACGTAAAAATTTTAAAAGGTCTCATACCGTATGATATGAAACCTTAATCTATTTAATGATATTTTACCGTTTTATTTCCGCTTAAAACGGCTTTAGAAACAAAATCTCTTGGCTTTGTGTAACTTCCGCCAAGACTTTCTATTGCGGATTTTAATTCCTTAAACTGCTTGTATTCTATATCTTCGCTTTCGATTTTATCATACAAAAGACGTATTAAATCTTTATCTCCGTATCTCGTTAAATACGCACACAAAACAGACAAATCCAATTCTTCCGCCAAAAACGCTTCTGTCAAAATATTTGATATTCTTTGGTCTTTAGAACAACCGACCAAAATTTCTATAAAATAGTCGTCCGCAAATTTTTCTTTGCCGTAATTTTGTAAAACCAACTCTTTTACGTCGTCCCCGGCATCCATAAGACTTTCTGTAAAAAGACCTTTTAAATCTTCGTCTACGTTTTTGTCCAATATGTAATTTACGTATTTGTCGTAAGCCTTGGCGCTTCTTTTGTCGTTTAACAAGTTTACGCAATAGGCAGTTAATTCCGCATCGTTTAAATCTATCAATTTAGCAAGTTCGTCCTCGTCTCCGCTAAAGACGATTTCTTCGCACAAAGCTTGAGGAACGCTTATTCCACCACGAACGTATTCTTCTAAGAGATTGATAAGCTCTACGGAAGAAAACCCTTTAAAATACTCTATCGGAGTTTTATCTCCCAATTGACTAATAGGAATACGATTAAACTCTTCCAATAAACCTTCCATCTTTTCCGCCAAATCTTTTTCGGTTAAACTATCGGCGTTGTTTTCTATAAAATCGTTTAAGTATTCGTCAAATAATCCGTCTACGTCTATAAGCTTCATAATTTATTTCCTTTTTTATTCTTTAATATGGTATCGAGCGAGCATCTCGTCGACGTTAGCTTCTTCTACGTTAAAATATTTTGCAAGAGTTTTTTTGCTTTTGGTTGGATTTATCCCTGCTTGAACAATCATTGCAACCGCCAACGCTTTAAAATCTTTAATCTTTTTAGTTCTTCCGTTTTCTACGAGCTTATCGTAAAAATCTAAAGCGACGTTTCTTAACTTTCTTAAAGCGGAATTATTTACGAAGGCGCAAACTCTCCCGTAAGCTAAAGCGTAAGCATCTATAAATTCTTCTTTGAGTTTTTCTCCAAACTCTACTTTAAAAAATCTAAGCTTTACGTAAATTTCTGAAAAAGTAAAGGCTTTTTCTTTTCCGTATCCGCTTTTTATCAGCAAAGAAACTATATAGAGTTTTATTTCTTCTTGTATATCCACCCGACTAAGTACGGAAGCGAGATATTCTTGATTTTTTCTTCCGCCCTTGCGAAGCATTATCGCACTTACTGCCATTTGCAACGTAGGTAAATTGACGGAAAAAACCCAATTTTTTAACTTTTCTATCTCTTCTTTATTTACCCTTTTAAGTTGTTTATCGCTCATCGCCGAAAGTGTTTCTATTTGTTCGGCGTAATCTTTGCTAAGTTTGTCGGTAAGACCGAAGACGTAAGACATTTTGCCTATTTTTTCTTTTGGAACTTCTCCGTTTGCAACGCTTTCCGCTATATCGAAAAGTTTTTTAGTTACGTAGCTATGCGTAAACGAGTAATGCTCTTTAAAAGTTTTAACACTGTCTTTTATTCTGCCGGTATTAAACTGTGCAACGCCCAATAAATATATACCGCTTAAATAATAAGGCTTTAAGTTTAAAAGTTCTTTTACTTTGCGATATATAAATTCGTCGTTACCCACGTTGCATAAAACCGCCACCATCCTTAAAAGTTCTTCGGGATCGTCGGAATTTCTCTCAACCAAAATCCCCGCCAAATCTTCCGCATCACTTTGTTTTCCTAAAGAAAACAACATATTTATAAGGTTTTCTAAAACGTAACCGTTTTCCGGGTTTTCTTGATAAAGTTTTCTGAGTTTATCCGTAGCTACGTCGGTTTTTCCGTTTATAAACTCGCAAATTGCGCCGTTTGCTTTAGCTTGAAAATAAAACTTGCTTTTAGGGCTGATTTCCGACAACAAATCCTCGGCTTCTTGGTATTTTTCTTCCGCCATAAAGAGTTTTGCTTTTTCTAATTTTTTTTCCGCTAAAAAATCGTCGTCCACCAAATAAAACTTTTTTTGCTCTTCTCTTTCTTCTTTATAGTCTTCGAAAAAATCGTACATATCGTCTTCGAAATCGCATTCTAAAGACTTAGATATAGACAACTGTCTATCGTAATAATAACTTGCAATAGTTTTATTATCTATGTTATAAAAACACCCTGCGATGCCGTTATACGCCTTGCACTGTCCGTTTTTTCCTGCGGACTCTAAGTATTTGAAAAAACAATTTAACGCAAACTCGAAATTTTCGGTATCGTAATACAGCCTGCCCGCCTCGTAAAGCGCTTGAGAATCTCCCTTTTGCGCCATATCCAAAAGAACGTGCATAGCACCGGAATAATCTCCTTCTTCTATTCTTTTGTCCGTCAAAGCGTAACGAGTTTGCTCGTCCGCCGTAAACTGTATTACTTCTCCCATGTTAAATCCTTATTAAAAATTTACTTGCCTTTAGAAAAAATCCTTTGGACGTCTTCTCTATCAAAATAATATTTTTTATTGCAAAAATGACATAAAACCTCTATTTTGCCTTGTTCGTCTATTATATCCAAAGCTTCTTCTTTGCCCATAGAAATTACTAATTTTTCTATAAATCTTTGAGAACAATTGCATTTGTATTTAGGGGTTAAAACCGTCAAATCGTCTTGACTAAAATATTCTTGCTTAATACCGTCTATTCCTAAATCTTTTATCATAGTACTTATTGCCGAAAAATTGGCAATGAGTTTTTCTGCCTTATCTATGCTTTCTTCTTTTGCTCCCGGCATAACTTGAAGAACAAGCCCGCCCGCACCAAGACATTTGCCTTGCGGAGAAACCAAAACGCCTAAAGCCATTGCCGTAGGTTGTTGTTCGCTAAAAGTATAATAAGAAGCAAAATCTTCCGCAATCTCTCCACTTACGATTTGGCTAGTTCCAACGTAAGGTTCTTTTAAACCCATGCTTCTTACAACCGTTATTCTGCCCGTCTTTCCTACGCAACCCGATACGTCGAGTTTGCCTTTTGCGTTTGGAGGAAGGAAAGTTTGTGGCTCGTCGATATAACCTCTTATTTGCAAAGATGCGTTTCCGCAAACGACTATACTGCCACCTATTCCATCTCCTTTTACGGTAATAGAAAGCTTATCCGTCTTGTTTTTTAAGGTACTGCTCATAAAAGTGCCAACGGTAAGAGTTCTGCCTAAAGCCGCCGCAGAAAGTTGAGATAGCCCGTGGATTTTTATAGCCTTGTTTACCATCGACGTCGTATCCGCCAAAAACACCGATATATCTCCGTCGTAAATTAATCCTTTATAAATTTTATCCATAATTTAAAAACCCTCAATTCTTCGTCGCAATAAAAACTATTCTTTGAGTTTCTAAAGTTAATTCTTCGTCGTAAAGCCCACATTTGCGCTTTACGGTAAATCCACATTCTGAAAGCAGTTTTTCTACGTCTTCCGTCTTATGAACGTATTGAACGTGCGTTTCTTCTTGTCTTATATATACGTCGCCTTTTCTCTTAAAAAACGTCAATTCCATCTTTACGCTATCATCTAGTAAAGTATTAAACCAAAGATAACTTACGTCCTCGTCGTCTTCTCCAAACATATTGTTTGCAATAACTTGCTTTAATTTGTATTCTGAAGAAAAATCAAATAAAAATAACCCGTTTTTGTTTAATACCTTGTGTACGTTTGTAAAAACCTTTTTTAATTTTTCTTTAGGAACGTAATTTATTCCATCGTTTATGCACGTTACGAAGTCGTATTTTTCGAAACTTTTTAAACTCGTTACGTCTTGCTTTAAAAAAGTTATGTCGAGATTTTCTTTTAAAGAACGCTCTTTGGCTTCTGATAACATTTCTTCCGAAATATCCACGCCTACGACCTTATACCCCGCTTTTTTTATAGCTCTCGTAAAAAACCCACTGCCACAAGCAATATCTAAACCGGATTTTTTTGCGTCAAACTCTTTTAAACATTTTAAAAGGTACTGCGACCATTTTGGATAGTCGCAGTACGATAAAAGATATTCGTAGCAGTCGGCAAGTGCAGAATACGACAACTTGCAATTATTGTTTGCCATTTTTGTTTTCTTCTCCTTGAGAAGGCGTTTCTTCTTGTTTTTGTTCTTGAGGCTTATGCTTTTTATACAAATCGCTGTCCTCTCTCATTGCCTTTTTACTTTCTTCTAATCGAGCAAGATCGGCTCTGCTAAACGATTGAGGCAATTCTACTATTTCTACTTCGGTATCCGTTATAGGTTTGACGTGCTTAGCTCTAAGTCTGGATTTTTTATATCCGTAAGACTCTTGTTGCGGTTGCTTGTAAATAGCTCTGTTCTTCTTTGCTCCCGGAACTTTATCGTTTAAGAACTTATCGTAAATCCATTGACAATAATTAGTCCACACGAGCATAAAGTACGAAAAACCAAACATCGCTATAACGGCAAATACGAGAGCCACTATTATAGGGACGTTTAAACTTAAAAGTAAAAACGGAACTATAGCGAGCAATACGAAAAATGCGTTGTGCGGTAAAAGTCCTATCGTCATGAGGAAAGCGTTTTTTATAAGCTTAAAAAACTTTACCTTATAAGTTACACACATAGAAATCATGTGTAAATATACAACGCTTACCACTATCAAAATTACGGTAGTTATTACAGACGAAGCCTTCATAAGCCATGCAGAATCGTCTAAAGCAACGTAGTAATTGCAATAAGAAACCGACATTATTCCCAATGCAAGAACCAACGTGTAAAGAAGCGTAGATAAAGCAACTTGTCCGTAATTCTTTTTTACTCCCGTCCAAAAATCGCTTTTTAAAATAACCCCTTCTCCCCAAACGAAGTTACGCATTACGTGCATTCCGCCGGAAATACCGACCGAAGCAACCAAGCTTACTATAGGTAACGCCAAATACGCAACGTTAGAAAAAAGTTCTACTTGCTCTGCTAAGCCAACGGTTGCAGTAAACGTCGGATAACCAATACCTAAATTTTGAGAAAACGGCGTCGTCTGTGCAAAATAAGGAACGAACAACAACGGCTTTACCACTATAACTATTATAGCGAGCAAAGCAAAGACGACGAATAAGAGATTTAATAAAATCATTTTGCTAAAATTGGTCTTAAACAAATCCCAACCGAGCTCCCATCTGTTTCCGGGAAGCATCGCCCTTGCTCTTTCTTCGGTTATTTCCGGTCCTTCTATCATTCTAGCAAAAAGACCTTTTCTTTTTTGTGCCATTATACCCTACCTTTTACGTTTTATCGTCGTAAATTTTATAGTAAAACGCTTAGCACATACGTCTTGACGATAACCCTTTATAAGTTTTGTCCGTCCGTTTGCAACGATTATTACCAAACGTTTTAATTAACTA
>JAZNFL010000308.1:0-4108 GCA_045589135.1 Christensenellaceae bacterium | reverse complement strand
TGATAGAGAATCTAACGTTACGTTTTCTTTAAAATGTTCGATTAAATATATTGTTAATTCTTGAGATAAGCTGTTTTGTTTTTTTGTCGTATTATCGACAAAATCCATTCTTTGTAAACACTTTGATATGACGTAATTTGTGTATGCTTTTACGCAAAGACTACTTTCTCCTTTGGTGCGTTCACTAAAATTAATTATGTCTTGGGCAAGGTTTTGGTCGTTTCTTATGACGAAATCATAGGGAGGATGTTTGTTTGTTGTGTAATCTAAATAATCGTATAAATATTGAGAACTAATTATCAAGCAAACGTTACGTGCTCCGTTAGAATCCTCTATACAATGCGTATAATTAGGGTGTATTACGATAATATCGTTGGGGTAAAGATGATTTAAAACACCTTCTACGTATATTGTAAACGGTTTATCAACGCATACTAAAATTTCTAGCGAGTTATGATAATGAGAACGGTAAGTTAAGTCGTTTTGAAACCATTCTATTTTCGTAATTGCCGGATTATCTCTAAAAAATTCATAAAAAGTCATACAAAACACCTAAACATATGATACTTTTTGCCAAACTATTGTTATCGACAAATATTCTATAATATTATACAATATAAGAGTAAAAATGTCAATACGCAAATTTTTGTCGTGTTGGCGAAGGGGTGTAATATGAAAAATTTTAATTTTAAACGTTTTTTTGTGTGTTTAATTTTAATGCTTGCAGTAGTTTTTCCTTCAGTAAAGACGCTTAACGTGTCGGCTGAGAAAAATTACAGGTATAAATTAAACGAAAACACACAAGTTGCAAAAGACATTGCGGAAGAAGGAACAGTATTGTTAAAAAACAGCGGAGCTCTTCCTTTAAAGCCTACCGACAAGGTAGTTGGTTTGGGATCTGCACAAGATTACAGCCAAATATTTGGCGGTGGTGGATCCGGTTGGGTAAACGCTGTAGAAACCGTAAATTATAGAGATGGATTATATAACGCTGTTAAAAACGGTTTAATTACTTCTTATTCTCCAATCGGAAACGCAAGTCAAGCCGCTGGCTTTGATAAAGCATTATACTTTTTAAGTCGTTCTACGACGGAAGGTGCAGATATTTCTCGAACGGATTATCATCTTAATTCTGTCGAAAAGAACGATATTACCACTTTAATTGCTAATTGCGGAAAAGAAAACGTAATTGTCATCTTAAACGTAGGTACTGTTATTGATACTACTTGGCTTATAAGTAGTGGAGTTGGTGCGATAGTTCTTGCGTATTTAGGTGGAGAACAAGCAGGTAACGCTTTGGCGTCCGTGTTGACGGGAGAAGTTAACCCTTCGGGTAAATTAGTTGATACATGGGCAAAAAATTACGATTATTATCCATCGTCCAACGCAAGCGGAATAGGTACTTTTGCAGGGGATAAGAGCACTTATTATAGCGAAGACGTATACGTTGGATATAGATACTTTGCAACCTTTGATCCTGATTACAAAAAGGTTAATTACGAATTCGGCTATGGACTTTCTTATACTCAATTCGAGATGAGTAATTATAACGTAAGTTTAAACGAAGGAAAGTTTAACGTAAACGTAGACGTAACTAACGTCGGTAACGTAGCGGGTAAAGAAGTCGTTCAAGTATACTTCGAAGCACCTGTTGGCGTTATGGGTGCACCAAAGTTCGAATTAGCAGGATTTGCAAAGACAAACCTTTTAAATCCACAAGAAAAACAAACAGTTCAAATTACTTTTGATTTAGCTGATTTTTCAAGATACGACGACTTGGGTAAAATTTCTAAAAATAGTTGGGTTATAGAAAGAGGAGATTATCGTTTATATATCGGTAATTCAATCAAAAACGCAACTATGGGCGGAGCAAAATATACTTACGAACAAACTGAAAATGTGATAACCGAAAAGACCGGTGCGTTGAGAGAAACCGATCTTCCTTATAGATTGTTGAGCGATGGAACGTACGAACAATTATCCGAAACAGAAATCGATAATTTACAAACAGTTCATACGATTAATTCCGTTGGTGCTACGGTTGTTCAAGCAGAGGACTACGATACTATTATCGATACTGCAACTAGCGAAATTTATTACATCGGTGCGGATATCGGTTTCGGTATGGGTAATTTAAATATAGCCGGCAGAGGTTTAAGTTATAAACTTAACGTCGAAGAAGCAGGAGAATACAAAATAGCGTTTAATATGGCTTCTGCTTGGAACGGACAAAGAGATATGTTCGAATTGTTCGTAAACGGAGTTAATCAAAACGTAAACGTAGATATGGACGCTACTCATACGGATAGCGATGGACGTTGGTTTACTTGTATTTATCTTAAAAGTGATTCTTTTACTGTAAATTTACCTAAAGGTAACGTTGAGTTGCGCATGATTGGTAACGGAACCAACTTTATGAATTTTGACAGTTTCGTTATTTATAATTCTAAAGTTTCTTCCGAAAAGGTAACCACGATAGAAGCAGAAAACTATTCCAGCAGTTCTTTAGGAACGGAAATGATAGCCGACGGAACGGCAACGAGACGTTCTAATAAGGCAGGAACAACTTATACTTACAATTTAGACGTACAAACCGCAGGCAAGTATTATCTTTCTTTAAGTGCATCCAACGTAATGGGAGCGCAAACTGACGCGCTTGCTGTTTACGTAGACGGTGTTGAACAAACCGGAACGATTGATTTAATGCGCACGGCTGCTTCGGGCGACGTATTAGAAAGTAACTATCATACTTTTACCAAAACAAATGCAATGGCTGTAGATTTACCTGCAGGTAAAGTTACTTTAAAACTTCAAACTAAAAACACGGCAATTTGTTGTATTGATGAATTCTATTTAGTTCCGGAAGATAAATACAATGCCGAAGAAGAAAGTACGTTCGTAGATAACACCAACGAGTTTAAGTACGTTGCCAACACTGCAGGAAAAACTTTACCTACCTTAATTACTTACGAAGACGTTTACGAAGATAACTCGTTAGTAGACGAGTTTGTAAGTCAACTTTCTATAGAAGAATTATCTCGTTTGCTCGGCTTAGATATTAGTCAAAATTCGATTGATACCGGTACGGGTGGTGTCGGCGGTATGTCTTTAAATAAAAAATATAAAATACCTTCCGTATTCACTTCAGACGGCCCTGCAGGAATAAGATACGGAGGAAACGGTGCGTTGTACGCTACGTGGTTCCCATGTATGACTATGCTTGCTTCTACTTGGAATCTTCAACTTGCACAAGAGTTTGGTAAAGGATTGGCGCAAGAAGCAGTTCTTGGTGGGGTAGGTGTATGGTTAGCTCCCGGATTAAACATTCACCGTAACCCATTATGTGGTAGAAACTTCGAATATTTCTCCGAAGATCCTCTTGTTACCGGTTTATTCGGTGCTACTATTACTAAAACGGTACAAACGTATAACGTTTCGGTATGTATTAAGCACTTTGTTGCAAACGAACAAGAAACCAATAGATTCGGAAACAACTCTTGCGTTTCTGAACGTGCTCTTAGAGAAATTTATCTCAAAGCATTCGAAATAGTCGTTAGAACTGCAGAGCCTATGGCTGTTATGAGTAGTTACAATATGGTAAACGGTTTACACGTTGCTTCTTCGTACGATCTTATAACTCAAACTTTAAAAGAAGAATGGGGATTTAACGGCGTAGTATTTTCCGACTGGAGTCCTCATATGGGACACATATCTTTAGTTTTAAGCGGTAATACCTTTAAATCTGCAAATCCGGAATATGATACGATTATAAAAGCTTATAAGAGTGGAATACTTACGAGAGAAGATTTCGAAAAGAACGCAATAGACGTTATCAATTACTTGATTAGAACTAATGCCGGCGGTCAACAAACCACAAAGATTTCTTCTACGGAAGCGTCTGCAATCACTTACCAAAATTTAACGAGAGCAATTTCTAACGATGTTGGTAGTACGGAATATTATCGTTTCTTTATAGAAGAATCCGGATATTTTAAAATAGATTTGACCGAAAGCATCGGCGACGTATATATGCATGTTGGCGAGATAGATTTAAATACTAATAAAGCTGTTTGGTTAGAAAAAGGTTTATACGAATTTGCAGTTAAAC
>JAZNFL010000307.1:0-8850 GCA_045589135.1 Christensenellaceae bacterium | reverse complement strand
TAAAAACCCCCTAACCAAACGTTTGGTTAGGGGGTTTTTATAACTTATTGGTTTAGGGGTTAGGGTTTATTGTTTGTAAGATTTTGAGAATTAATTCTTCCGTCTTTTACGGAAACCATTTTATTTGGATCGTAACGATTCCAGTCGGGACATATTGCCTTTCTATATTCTGTTGGAGTCATTCCAACTTTTGTTTTAAAAACCTTTAAAAAATAGTTGTAATCGTAATTTAAAAAAGAAGCGATGTTTTCTATAGTTATTTCTTGGTCGGCAAGCATGTTTTTTGCTATAACTATTTTTCTGTTAATAAAGTATTGTAAAGGGCTTACGGCGACGTTCTTTTTAAATAATCTTATTAGATACTTTTCGTTGTAGCCAAAGTAATAAGCCATTTCTGATACGCTTTTAAAATCCCCGAGATTTGGATTTGTCATGGCGTATTCTATAATAGAATGGAATCTTTTGTTTAACGTAACTTTATTATTTTTGCCAACGGCACCGTTGCTAATTTGTGCCAATATTGCACTCATCAAACTATCTCTAATCAATTGGTTTATTTCGGTTTGTTCGCTTAAGGTTGCTTCTTCTAATTGTGCTAAAGAAACCAAAATTTTATTGTAGTCGTCGAGATGAAAGTGTAATGGAATGTAAAATTTTTCTCTCGAAAAATTTTCTGTCGGAGATTCTTCGGTAACGTAATAGTCTTCTATTATAAAATGTTGCCAATGAAACGTACACGTAGAGTCTTGATATCCGCCGTATTCTACGTTTCTTTCAGAAATAAAGACGTCTCCTGCTTTAAGTGCATATTTTTGTCCACCATGGATTATATGCAATTCTCCTTCCGTAACGATAAACAGCTCGTGGAAGTCTAAGGTTCTCGTAATGTGTGTGGATTCTTTAAATCTGGCAGTCGCCCCTGCAAGTTGTCTTGCCGGTTTAGATAAATTGGCAACTAAGTATTTCATAAAATTCCCTCTCGTCATTAGTTGTGTCGTTTGCTATGTCTATATTATACATTATTTGTGTCATTTTGTACACCATACTACACAAAGAAGTTACTTTTAAACAGTAGGTATGCAATTTTGTCGATTGAATTTGTCATTATTATTATGATATTATAAAATCAGTAAAACAAGGAGGAAAATTATGAAACGTTTTACAATTTTTTCTAAAGCCGTATTATGCGGTTTACTTTCAGTGATGGTTGCTTTTGGTATTATGGGCGTAGCTTCTTTAAAAGCTGACAAAGTATATGCAGAGACAACCCTTATTTATTCTTTGGATTTTACAGAAGAACAAAATTTAGGTAAGAATTCCGCTCAAACGACTCTTGCCGATGCTACTGTTGTAAACAATGGAGGAGTTAAACTTTTACAGTCGGCGATCAATGGTAAAAACGCTATTTCGTTGACGTCTACCGGAGTAAAGCAAAATTATATTTCTTTACCTAACGCTATTTTAAACAATCAAAGCGTAACTATTTCTTACTGGTTCAACATAGCTCAAAACTCCCCAATATTTTCAAGAGAAATGGAGTATTATAACGGCTCGTCAGAAAGAATGATAATAATGCCGTATCACGGCGGAGCGTACAACGGATACGAAATCGAAAGAAACGGACAATGGCTTGGATTCCCCGGAACGGATCCTGATGCCGGTTGTAACCTTCCTAATCCGGGAGTTTTAATGCCTTATTTCGACGGTTGGGTTCTTCGTAGTTACGTTTTAAGTCCGGAATATTTTGCCGTATATCAAAACGGAACGGAAGTCAAGAGAATTGCGGGTAATTTTACTGCAAGTGCTTTCTTTGGAGAAAACGGTTATTTTATTCTTGGCGCTACCGAATTAGACGCAACTGCAGACTTTTCCGGTGCTTTTGCAGACGTAAAAGTTTATAACGGAGTACTTACTCCTTCTCAAGTAGAAGAAATTTACGATGCGGATTATACCGACTATCTTGCTTCAGAATATACTTTTGACAACGGTTTAACCGATTCGGTAAGAAATTTTGATGCAACTGCAATTAATAACGCAGACGTTGGCACGGCAAACAAAAATGGACAAGAAGTAAAGGTTTTAAATCTTGATGGATCGACGGGAGTAGAAGGAAATAACTTAACCAGAACTTCCATGACCGTTCCTGCTAAAACATTGTCCGGATTAAGAGAAATAACTATTTCTATGGACGTAAACGTATCTTCTAATACCGGTAGATACGGTAGACTTTTCGAGTTTGGAATGACGGGACAAAGCTATTTTGCTTTATTCGTTGGATTTAATACAGAACTTGATTTAAGATTAGAATACACAAAGCATGCAAACGTAACTAAAGAAGTATGCGAAACTTCTAATTATGTTCTTCCTACAAACAAATGGATCAATATTACCGTTGCAGTAGGACTTAATACGGCAAAAATATACGTTGACGGTGCTATTGTAGCGCAAAACGATAATTTCGGTTATAACAACGGTTCTTTGTGGGATTGGGGTGGAGCAGACCAACATTTCGGCTTTGGTAAAACCCGTTATTACGGAGATGCTCCTATGATTATGCAAGTGGATAGAATCGCTTTATACGCAACCGAGCTCACTGCAAGCCAAATAAGAGAAGAAAGCAAAATAGTAGAACAAGCTTTAAATAATCTCAGTTTAACGACGAATAAGGCAAGTATAAGATTAAGCGAACCTTCCGGAATAAGATTCTTAACTTCTTTCGATCTCGATGCTTACAATACTCTCGTCAATATGTTTGGACAAGAAAACGTTAAACTCGGCACTATTATAATTGCTAAAGACGTTTTGGCAGAAAACGCTTTTGATCTTACCAATAACGCCGTTTTAAACGTTCCTTGCGAAGTTTTCTACGGAATGATGGAAGGCAAACAAACATATACCGGCGTGTTGGCAGAAGTTCCTGCAGAAGATTACGCTACGGAAATTTACGCTAAAGCTTATGTAACCGTTAAAGACGGCGACGTAGAATATACTGTATATAGTCAAGAATGTGTAAGATCGGTTTACCAAATAGCAAAACTTGCTTATAATAATGAAGCCGATACAGTTGCATATCAAAACGCTATACTCAAACAAATAATAGATACGGTAGAACAATAATCGTATTATTAAATATTTAAGGAGAATAACATGAATAATTCTTTTTTTAAGAAACTTTTAATCGGAGCTTTGTCCTTTACGATGTGCGCCGGAGCCGTAGGCTACGCAACCACGTCTAAGACAGAAGTAAAAGCTTCTACAGAAAAAAACCTTATTTATTCTATGGATTTTTCTGATGAGCAAAACATAGGCAAAAATTCAGTTGCCGAAGGTTACGCCGATGCGACCGTTGTAAATAACGGAGGCGTAAAGGTAGAAAAAAATGCAGTTAAAAATCTCAACGCAGTAACCTTAACTTCGGGAGGAACTAAACAAAATTACCTTTCTTTACCTACCGATATTATTAAAGATCAATCGACTATGACAGTATCGTATTGGTTAAACATAGACGGTAATTCACCCGTGTGGGCGAGAGAGTTAGAGATAACTAACGGCACCGGTGGAACGTTTATAATAATGCCGTACCATGGCGGAGCTTATAACGGGTATAATATTGAGCACAACGGCACGTGGTTGGTTCATCAAACTGCAGACAACACGGCTTCTTACAACACTCCTAAAAATGGTATGATAATGCCTTATTTTAACGGTTGGGTGCTTCGTAGTTACGTGTTTAGTTCGGAATACTTTGCAGTATACCAAAACGGCGTAGAATTAAAGAGAGTAAACGGCAACTATAAACCGTCGAGTTTATACGGAGAAAACGGAACTTTCTATCTTGGCGCAACCCAATTAGATTCTACTTTAGACTTTAGCGGTAAATTTGCAAATTTAACTATATACGGAGAAGTTCTTACTCCACAAGAAGTAGAAGAACTTTACGGCGCTGATTACACCGATTATCTCGCTTTAGAATACGATTTCGAAGCCAATACAAACGACTCTATAAGAGGATTTAACGGAACTCTCGTAAACGAAGCAAAAGTTACTACGGCAGACAAAGACGGTCAAACGGCAGGCGTTCTTGATCTCAACGGGACGGGAAACACCAACGCAGCAAGAACTTCTATGAACATCACCGGTAAAGCATTAGGTGGTCTTCAACAAATAACCGTTTCTATGGACGTAAATATTTCTTCTTCTACAGGAAGATACGGCAGACTTTTCGAGTTTGCTGCAAACGGCGATAGATACTTTGCTTTGTTCGTTGGTTTCTCTCAAAATTACGATTTAAGATTAGAGTATACTAAAAACGCAAACGGCACAAGACAAATATGTGCTACCAGTAATTATGCCGTTCCTCTTGATCAATGGATTAATATAACGATAACGGCAAGTCCACGTGGGGCAGTTATATACGTAAACGGTATTCCTGTTGCTTCTAACGAAGAATTTGCATACGACAACGCATTATTCTGGGAAGCATACGGCAGTGGAACTCCTGGACATTATTCCTTCGGTAAAACTCTTTTTTACGGGGATACCCCAATGGTAATAAAGTACGATAAGATTTCTATTTACGCTTCAGAACTTACCGAAAGAGAAGTTATGAAGAATTGTGGATTTATCAAAACCGAAGACGACAAAACTGCTGTTGATACGCAAGCAGAACAATATAAGCTCACATATAACGGAGAAAGTATTATAGAACTTCCAAGTTACGTAGACGACGGTGTTAAAGTAGAATGGACGTCCGGTAATACCGACGTAATTACAGAAAATGGTCTTGTAATTATGCCTAAAAATCCTATTGACGTACAAATGACGGCAGTATTTACGAGAGGAGAATATTCCGTAACTAAAACTTATACTGTAACGATAAAACCTAACGAAGCATTTAAAGAATTGTTAAGTGCTTTCGAATTAAACGACGTAGCAATAGATCAAAGCAGTTGGTATTACGACTACATGACGGCTAATATCGACTATATGTTCTCTTTAGACGTAGAAAGACTTTTATATAACTTCCGTAAGATTTGCGGAATGGACACCAAAGGCGCTGTAAGTTACGGTGGTTGGATTGGCGGAAACGGAGCAGGACAGTTCGAATCTCATTATATTTCTGCCTTAGCAAGACTTACCTTAACAATGCCGGATTACGTAAGCAAAACCGGAGAAACGGCTTTATCCAGACTTACGTACATGATTAACGAACTTAAAAAATGTCAAGAGTCTTACGCTTTAAAAGATCCGCAAAATGCAGGATTCGTAAATGCAATATCCGTACTCCACTTCGAATACGTTAAAAACGGAAAGTGGGATCTTCCTGACGGAATGAGAGTTTGGGTTCCTTGGTACTTTATGCATAAGACCATTGCGGGATTCTACGACACTTACATTTATTGTTCGGATAGAGAAGTAGCACAAACTTCTTACGAGATTATGGTTGGACTTACCGATTGGTGTGCAAACGATCTTCTTAGCATGACCGACACTCAACGCACGACCATGCTTGCAGTAGAATACGGTGGAATGATAGAAATCTTATATCAAGTATACGACCTTACCGGCGATATCGACCACTATCTCGCAGCAAAAGTATTCGAAGAAAAATCTCTTTACGACAATATTTATAACGGCAAAGACGTTTTGACGGGTTTACACTCTAACACCACTATACCAAAGATGTTAGGTGCCGCTATGGCATACGAACTCACCGGAGATAACTATTATAAGACGGTATGTATAAACTTCTTCGATATGGTAATGACGAGAATTTATGCAAACGGCGGAACAAGTATAGACGAGTTCTGGAGAGAACCAAACAACGCTCCTTTAGGTAACTACGCAGAAGAAACTTGTTGTTCTTACAATATGTTAAAGCTTGCAGATTATCTTTTCCGTTGGACGGGAGATATTAAATACGTAGACTATTACGAAAACGTATATCTCAACCACATTTTATCTTCTATGGATCCTCAAACTGGACTTAAAACTTATCCTGTTTCCACCACTTTTGGTTTCTATAAGATATATCATACTGTAGATACTTCTTTCTGGTGTTGTGCTTGTTCCGGTATGGAAAGCTTCTCTAAGATAAATAACTCTATTTATTATAAGACGGAAGACTCTCTCACAGTAAATCTTTTCGTTCCTTCTACGGTACAATATAGAGAAGATTTAAGTTTAGTACAAACTGGCAACCTTATCGTTGACGAAAAGACAACCCTTACCGTAAATGGTAACGGAAGCTTCTCTTTAAAACTTAGAGTTCCTTATTGGTGTACGGAAAACTTTACCGTAAACCTTAACGGAAACACTCAAAACTTACAAGTAGAAAACGGATACGTTACTTTAAATAGAGAATGGAAAGACGGAGATAAGATAGAATACGTTCTTCCTTTCGAATACACTTTAGTTGATCAAATCGGAAACCCTGACTCCAAGTCTTTATTCTACGGTCCAATGCTTTTAGTTGCCGATCTTGGAACGGAAAACGTTCAGTTTATAAAAGATAACCAAGGTGATTTCGGTACGGCTTATACCGGAGATATAGTAAACTGTATGGTTATGCCGGAAGGCGATCTTGAATCCGCAATTACCAGAACGGAAAAGAACGGACAATTGACGTTTGAATTTAAGGCTTATAACCAAACTGTTTCTTTCCGTCCTTTCTGTCAACTTTTCAGAAACAGATACGCAATGTACATGAATTATTATGATAGCGTAGAAGATTTCGAAAAAGAAAACACCGCTTTGGGTAACACTTATTATATAGACTTTAAAAACGACTCTCACGAAGTTTATTCTTCTAACGGGGCACTCGGAACGACGACGTCCGAAGAGTTTACAACGGACAGTGGGGCAGAAGTTAAGTACGTATTAAACAACCTTACGATGCAAGGCAACTTCGAAGTAGGCGTAACGTTATTGGCTAAAGACGGTTCGTTTAACGGCGGTATTTATCTCTTTGCTAAAAACGCAGGACATAATCAAGACAAAATAGACGCATACAACGTTCACGTAGAATCCGGAAACGGAGCTTCGACGTTTAGTATAAACGTATTTAAGTTTTCTTCTAACGGTGGATATCTTGGTAACGTAACTTCCGTATCTAAGGCTATGCCTAAGGATAGAACTATCAAATTAAGAGTTTACGTTTACGAAGACACGTTAAAGGTTTACGTGTTCGACGATATAACTCCTTCTTTAACAATGGCTATAGACCAATCATTTACGGATAAAACCGGTGCGGTAGGCTTGCGTTCTCAACATGCTAAAATGACGTTTACAGACGCATACGTAACTGCAGAAGGAATGGAAGTAGGTTATAAGCCGTTACAAGAAGCACTTACGAATTACGTTGCAGAAAACCAAGAAAACTACACTACTTCTTCTTACAGCCAATACAATGCCGTTTACGAGCAGGCTAAGGCTATGTTGGACGGCAAAACGGCTCAAAACCAAAAAGAAGTAACTAACATGGTAAACGCTTTGCAAAACGCTTATTACGGCTTACAACTCAAGGGTAACACTAAAGAGCTTTTATCCGTAATGAATATAGCAAAAGCATACGATAAAGACGAGTATACTCAAGCAAGCTATCAAGAATTAGAAAGAGTACTTGCTCTTTGTGTGGATTTCGACGATAAAAACCAAGAGCAAATAGACGCTTTAAGATCTCAATTGCTCGAGGCAATAGACGGACTTGTTGAAAAATCTCAACAAACAGAATCCGAATCTCAATCCACAACAACTTCTCAACCGGCTCAAAACAAGGGTTGTGGAGGCTCTGCAAGTGGAGCGTTAGGATTAAGCGTTCTCGCACTTGCTGCAGTTGGATGTTTAACTAAAAAACGCAAATAAACTGCATAAATAAATAACGGATTGCTCGTTAAGGGCAATCCGTTTTTTTGGGGTATAAAGAAAAATCGACGAGAAAAACTCGTCGATTTGTGGTGAAGATGATAGGAGTTGAACCTACGACCTCTACCATGTCAAGGTAGCGCTCTAACCAACTGAGCTACACCTTCGAAAGTGGTGCGGATAACAGGAGTCGAACCTGCATGGGGGTTACCCAATGGATTCTAAGTCCATCGTGTCTGCCAATTCCACCATATCCGCAAGCATACGTAACAGGTTATCTGGTTATCCTTAATTTTTATTACTATATGATTATATATTATTTGTAAAAAAAACACAACCGTTTTATTGACGTTTACGTATATTTAATAAAAAATAAACGACAAATTTTACCAAGCAAAATGTAAAGACTTAATATTACCAAAAGAAAAAGCAGTCCGTTTTGGACTGCTTTTTGTATTGTAGCCTTTAGCGGAAAACAACCACCACTTGAAGTGGTGGAATAAAAAAGCTTTAGCAAAAGTAATCCTCCTGTGTTATAATAAAGTGGGTTTGCCAACCACAATAAGAAAACACAGGAGGATTAGTCAATGACTGACACAAATAGTTTAACACATACAAAATGGAATTGCAAGTATCATATTGTATTTTGTCCAAAATATCGTAGACAAGAAATATACGGTAAGATAAAAGAAGATGTAGGAAAGATACTTCGAAAATTGTGCGAAGCGAAAGGTGTGGAAATCATAGAGGCAGAAGCATGCCCAGACCATATACATATGCTGGTGGCAATACCGCCCCATTTGAGCGTAGCACAATTTATGGGATATCTGAAAGGTAAAAGTTCGTTAATGATTTTCGATAGGCATGCAAACCTAAAATACAAGTACGGAAATCGGCATTTCTGGTGTCGCGGATACTATGTAGATACGGTAGGCAGGAACGAAAAGAAAATAGCGGAATATGTAAGGAATCAGTTGCAGGAAGATA
>JAZNFL010000306.1:0-10548 GCA_045589135.1 Christensenellaceae bacterium | reverse complement strand
ATACTACGTTTTGTCAATATTTATTTTAAAATTTATACTTTCATTGCAAACGTATTGCACAAATAAGACAATTTAGTTTTATAAAATTAGGCAAAAAATCGTAAAGTTTATCGTGATTTTTTTATCAAAATCACTCTAAATATATTCAAATTTTACAAAAATTAGCAAAATTTTAAAAACTTTTTATCTAAACGTCTTTGTTTATAACACAACTTTTTTCGATTTCTTTTGATAAACAACACCGACAAACCTATAGTTTTTATCGTAAGATTTTGACCTTCTCCACTCTAAACGGTAATCAAGTTTTATAAAAACACGACGTAAAAAAGACTTACCCGAAGGTAAGTCTTTTAAATTAATAATTATTAAAATTATTTAATGATGCTGGATACGACACCAGAACCAACGGTTCTTCCACCTTCACGAATAGCGAAACGAAGACCATCGTCAATAGCGATAGGAGTGATAAGCTTAACGGTAATGGTGATGTGGTCGCCAGGCATAACCATTTCTGTTCCTTCTGGAAGGGTGATAGAACCGGTTACGTCGGTAGTTCTGAAGTAGAATTGAGGTCTGTAGTTGTTAAAGAAAGGAGTGTGTCTTCCACCTTCTTCTTTAGTAAGAACGTAAACTTGACCAGTGAATTCAGTGTGAGGGCTGATAGTACCTGGTTTAGCGATAACTTGTCCTCTTTCGATATCTTTTCTGTCAACACCTCTTAAAAGTGCACCTACGTTGTCACCAGCCATAGCTTCGTCAAGTTGCTTACGGAACATTTCAAGACCGGTAATAACGGTAGTAGAAGATTTTTCACGAATACCTACGATTTCTGCAGGATCACCAACGTGAGCAACACCTCTTTCTACTCTACCAGTAGCAACGGTACCACGACCAGAAATGGTGAATACGTCTTCTACAGGAAGAAGGAAAGGCTTAGAGTCTTCTCTTTCTGGAGTAGGAATGTAAGAGTCGATAGCATCCATGAGTTCAAGAATACATTGACATTCTGGAGCTGCAAGAATAACGTCGTTTGGCTTGTCAGAAGAAGCTACTTCTAATGCCTTTAATGCAGATCCTCTAACGATAGGAGTATCATCTCCTGGGAATTCGTACTCGTTAAGAAGTTCTCTGATTTCCATTTCTACGAGGTCAAGAAGTTCTACGTCGTCAACTTGGTCAACCTTGTTCATGAATACGATGATGTAAGGAACACCAACCTGTCTAGCAAGAAGGATGTGTTCTCTAGTTTGAGGCATTGGACCGTCAGTGGATGCAACAACGAGAATTGCGCCGTCCATTTGAGCAGCACCGGTGATCATGTTCTTAACGTAGTCTGCGTGTCCTGGGCAGTCAACGTGTGCATAGTGTCTGTTATCGGTTTGGTATTCTACGTGAGAGGTGTTAATTGTAATACCTCTTGCTTTTTCTTCCGGAGCCTTGTCGATTTCGTCATATCTCATTTTTTGAGCGTCGCCCTTGCAGGCCATAACCATCGTGATAGCAGCCGTAAGAGTAGTCTTGCCGTGGTCTACGTGACCGATAGTACCAACGTTTACGTGTGGTTTGCTTCTGTCAAATTTTGCCTTTGCCATAGTTTTTGTTTCCTCCAAATAATTTTGTTTTTTGTTTTTTTTATTTTTTTATTTAGTTTTTATATAATAATCGGATTAGTCAGCGTTTTTAGCTCTTGCTCCGATAATTTTTTCTGCTACGCTCTTAGGAACTTCGCTATAGTGGTCAAATTGCATAGTAAATTGACCTCTACCTTGAGTTCTTGAACGTAAATCGGTTGCATAACCGAACATATCAGAAAGAGGTATCATTGCATCGATAACCTTAGAACCGTTTCTGTCGTCAGTTCCGGTAATAAGACCTCTTCTTGAAGAAACGTTACCCATAAGATCACCAAAGTAATCTTCAGGAGTTACGATTTCTACCTTCATGATAGGTTCCAAAATGACTGGATCTGCTCTCTTAACACCTTCTTTAAATGCAAGAGATCCGGCAATCTTGAACGCCATTTCTGAAGAGTCGACTTCGTGATAGCTTCCATCGTATACGGTTGCTTTAAAGTCTACGCATTCGTAACCTGCAAGGTAACCGTTTTTAGATGCTTCTTCTATACCTTTACGTACAGGCTCGATATATTCCTTAGGAATAGAACCACCAACGGTTTCGTCTTCGAATACAAATCCGGAACCTGGTTCCAAAGGTTCAAATCTAACTTTACAGTCACCGTATTGACCTTTACCACCGGATTGTCTCTTAAACGTACCTTGTGCTTCAACACACTTCTTAAAGGTTTCTCTGTAAGCAACTTGAGGAGCACCTACGGTTGCTTCTACTTTGAATTCTCTTAAAAGTCTGTCTACGATAATTTCAAGGTGAAGTTCTCCCATACCTGCAATTATGGTTTGTCCCGTTTCTTTATCCGTATAAGTCTTAAAGGTTGGGTCTTCTTCTGCAAGTTTTACGAGAGCAAGAGTCATCTTTTCTTGTCCTGCTTTAGTTTTAGGTTCTATAGCAACTCTAATAACGGGTTCTGGGAATTCCATCTTTTCAAGAATGATTGGATGAGCACCGTCACAAAGAGTATCACCCGTAGTAGTATCTTTTAAACCTACTATTGCGCAAATGTCACCAGCGTATATTTCGCTGATTTCTTCTCTGTGGTTAGCGTGCATTTGAAGCAAACGTCCAACTCTTTCTTTCTTGTCCTTAGTACTGTTATATACGTAAGAACCGGATTCGAGAACACCAGAGTAACATCTAAAGTAAGCAAGTCTACCAACGAAAGGATCCGTTGCAATCTTGAAAGCAAGTCCTGCAAATGGTTCGGTATCAGAAGTAAGTCTAGTTTCTTCTTCTCCATCGTCGTTAGTACCAACTACGTGGTCTACGTCGAGAGGGCTAGGAAGATAATCTACGATACCGTCGATAAGGTGTTGAACACCTTTATTTCTATAAGAAGAACCGCAGAATACAGGAGTTACAGCCATGTTAATGGTTGCCTTACGGAGAGCTACTTTAAGTTCTTCTTCGGTTATTTCTTCCCCGGCGAAGTACTTTTCCATAAGGGTGTCGTCTTGTTCTGCACAAGCTTCGATGATTTGTGTTCTATATTCTTCTACTTGATCTGCGTATTCTGCAGGAACGTCTACCACGTCTTCTTCTTTACCGAGGTTGTCGAGATAAACGAAAGCCTTTTGTCCGATAAGGTCGATTATTCCTTTAAAAGTATCTTCTTTACCAATAGGTAAAGTTACAGGGAGAGGATTAGCATGAAGTCTATCTCTCATCATTTGAACAGCTCCGAAGAAGTTTGCTCCGTTGATGTCCATTTTGTTGATGTAAGCGATTCTAGGAACTTTATACTTGTCTGCTTGTCTCCATACGGTTTCGGATTGAGGTTCTACACCGCCCTTTGCACAGAACGTTGCTACAGCACCGTCTAATACTCTTAAAGATCTTTCTACTTCTACGGTAAAGTCTACGTGTCCGGGGGTATCTATGATGTTGATTCTGTTACCCTTCCAGAAACAAGTAGTCGCAGCACTGGTAATAGTAATACCTCTTTCTTGTTCTTGAACCATCCAGTCCATAGTTGCAGAACCGTCGTGGGTTTCTCCGAGTTTATGAGTCTTACCCGTATAGAAAAGAATACGTTCCGTCGTAGTGGTCTTTCCGGCATCTATGTGCGCCATTATACCGATGTTTCTTGTATTTTTAAGTTCACACTGTCTAGGCATATTCTCTCCTTAAATTACCAACGATAATGAGCAAAAGCCTTATTTGCTTCAGCCATTCTGTGGGTATCTTCTTTCTTCTTAACTGCTCCACCAGTTCCGTTAAACGCATCCATAAGCTCAGCAGCGAGTCTATCACTCATAATTCTATCGCTTCTCTTTCTTGCGTTATCAACGATCCAGCGGATAGCAAGTGTTTGTCTTCTTTCTGGTCTAATTTCGATAGGTACTTGATAGTTAGAACCACCTACTCTTCTCGCTTTTACTTCGAGCAAAGGCATAACGTTTTCCATTGCTTTATTGAAGATTTCTAATGCGTCTTGACCTAATTTTTCTTGCATTTTGGCAAAGGCATCGTAAACTATAGTTTGAGCAATACCTTTCTTTCCGTCTAACATTACCTGATTAACGAGCTTGGTTACTACCTTGCTGTTATACATTGGATCAGGTAATACGTCCCTCTTTGGAACGCCGCCTCTTCTTGGCATAATTATTTCCTCCTTTAAATTTTTTGTGGGGTTTATCCCCTCAGTACAGCTATCGCACTCGGCTTATCGCCGTGGCGAACCTTCTACCACTCTAAGTGATATACTGCCTACTATCGGGGTGTTCTACCATATTCCGACCAGTAGGTTTAATTTTTTGTAAAGAATTTAAATTTTTAAAACGTTTTAAAAATTATTTAGGCTTCTTTGCGCCGTATTTTGATCTTGCCTGTTTACGCTTAGCAACGCCGGCAGTATCCAATGCGCCACGGATGATGTGATATCTAACGCCGGGCAAATCTCTAACTCTTCCGCCACGGATAAGTACGGAGCTGTGTTCCTGAAGGTTGTGACCTTCTCCTGGAATATAGACGATACCTTCCTGCTTGTTAGTCAATCTTACTCTGGCAATCTTTCTCATTGCAGAGTTAGGCTTTTTAGGGGTAGTAGTCGTAACGGTAAGACATACACCACGTCTTTGAGGACATTGGGTAAGAATAGGAGTCTTACATTTTGCTACGTCAGTTCTTCTACCTTGTTTGATTAACTGGTTGATAGTTGGCATTCTCTTAAACCTCCTTTTTTAGATTCGGAATATCTCAAAACAGTCCCCTGTTTAAAGAAGCTTTTTTATTTCGGATAATTTGCGTTTATTTGCCATAAGGGCGCAAAGACCCTTTACCCGATTTAACCATTAAATTTTAACATTTTTTTTAATAATAGTCAAACGTTTTTACGATTTAATATACTTTTAGCGTAAATTTTTAGTATTTTTCTTAAAAAAACCGCCTTTTGAGAAGAATTTCTGCAAATGGCGGTTAATTTATTAGTTATTATAGTTGTTGTCGAGATTTACGTTTACAACCGTTTGTGGGGTAAGTCCCTTGTAATCTCTTATGCCTGTACCTGCAGGTATAAGCTTACCGATAATAACGTTTTCTTTAAGACCGATAAGAGGATCCGTCTTGCTGTTTATTGCTGCGTCGGTCAATACTCTTGCGGTTTCTTGGAAGGATGCTGCAGAAAGGAAGCTTTCCGTTGCGAGAGCAGCTTTAGTTATACCGAGAAGTGAAGGTATAACGGTAGCAGGTCTTCCTCCGTTTTCTATCGTCTTGAGGTTTATATCGTCTAAAGTGAGAATGTCGACGTATTCTCCAGGAAGAAGTCCCGTGTCTCCGTCTTGAACTATTCTTACTTTTCTGAGCATTTGACGAACGATAATCTCTATGTGTTTGTCGTTAATATCAACGCCTTGAGAGCCGTAAACCTTTTGAACTTCTTGAATGATATAATCCTGAACGCCTCTAACACCTTGAGTTTTAAGAATATCTTGAGGATATGCAGAACCTCCGGTAAGGATAAATCCCGGTTGAACGGCATCTCCGTCTTTTACCTTGAGCTCGAGACTGAACGGAATAGTATAGTCTTTAACGTTGCCTTCTGCTTGAGAAACCTTTACGTGTCTAATGCCGTTTTCTTCTACTACGGAAACAATTCCGCTTACTTCGCAAACGATAGCTTGTCCCTTAGGCTTACGAGCTTCAAAAAGTTCTTCTACTCTAGGAAGACCTTGGGTTATATCTCCCGTAGAAGCTATACCACCGGTGTGGAACGTTCTCATCGTAAGTTGCGTACCGGGTTCACCTATTGATTGAGCTGCGATAATACCTACTGCTTCGCCCTTTTGAATTGGAAGCATGTTACTCATGTTCATACCGTAACACTTAGCGCAAACGCCGTGCTTTGACTTACAAGAGAATACGCTTCTTATTCTTACCTTTTCTATTCCTGCTTCCGTAATGGCTTTTGCTTGAGCTTCCGAAAGCATATCGTCCTTGCGAGCAATAACTTCGCCCGTTTGAGGATTAACTATATCGTCAAGAATAAATCTTCCGACTATTCTATCTTTAAGTTTTTCTATTGCTTCGCCCTTAGGTCCTTTTATTGCTTCTACCCATCTGCCGATAGTGTCTCCGCAATCGTCTTCTCTTACGATGACTTCTTGAGCGACGTCAACGAGTCTTCTCGTAAGGTAACCGGAGTCTGCCGTTTTAAGTGCGGTATCCGCCATACCTTTACGTCCACCGTGCGACGATACGAAGTATTCGAGAACGGAAAGACCTTCTCTAAAGCACGAACGAACGGGTTCTTCTATTGTTTCACCTTGAGGGTTGGTCATAAGACCACGCATACCTGCAAGTTGCTTAATTTGGTCGATACTACCACGGGCACCGGAGTTAGCCATCATCCAAATAGGATTGAATTTATCCAACGTGGATTTTAAAAGAACGGTAACCTTATCGGTGGTTTCTTTCCAAATATCAACGGTATTTTTATATCTTTCTTTATCGGTAATAACACCGTCTTCGTAAAGAGCCCTAATTTGATTTACTTTTTCTTGAGCAGAATCTATTTCTTCTTGTTTTTTATCCGGAACGTGCATATCGAATACCGAAGTGGTTATTGCACCGATAGTCGAATACTTATATCCGAGGGACTTAACGCTGTCGAGAGCGTTAGCCGCACAAGAAGATCCGCCACCCTTAAAGCAAGCGTCAACGAGTTTTTTAAGTTCTGACTTGCCAACGAGAGTGTCAACCTTGTATTGTAATTCTTTAACGTTCATTAAAGGATTAGCCTTTTCGTCTGCGGTTTCTACGTTATCCGACTTAAACGGATATTCTATATTTTGAGGAACGTGTTTGTTAAAGATAATTCTACCTACGGTAGTCTTAATTCTTCCGGTCTTTTCTTCTCCGGTTTCTTCGTCTTTAACAGTTCTTCTTACGTAAATTTCGTCTTGAATAGCTACTTCTTTAGTTTGATAAGCAATCATCGCTTCGTCTTCGCTTACGTAAATCTTAGGACTGTAAACTTCTACGTCCAAAGTTACTTCTTGACCGGATTGCTCGTTTTTATTGTAAAGCTTAGCCTTAACTACTTTGCCGAGGTTGTTCTTTTCTTCTCCGATAAGAGTGTATTCTACGTTGTCTTCCGTATTAATATACTTACCATCGACGTTTTTAAACTCTAAAAGTCTTGAACCTACCATTCCGTAGAAGAAATCTACTCTATGCTTTTTGATAGTCAAATAATAACAACCAAGAACCATGTCTTGCGTAGGCGACATTACCGGCTTACCATCGGAAAGTTTAAGAATGTTGTTGGAAGCAAGCATAAGGAATCTTGCTTCTGCTTGTGCTTCTATAGAAAGAGGAACGTGAACAGCCATTTGGTCCCCGTCGAAGTCTGCGTTAAACGCACCACAAACGAGAGGAGGAAGCTGTATTGCTCTACCTTCTATAAGTACAGGCTCGAAAGCTTGTATAGAAAGTCTATGAAGCGTAGGTGCTCTGTTTAAAAGAACCGGGTGATCTTTTATTACCTCTTCGAGAATAGCCCATACGTTTGGCTTCATTCTCTCTACCATTCTCTTTGCACTCTTGATGTTGTGACAAGTTCCGTCTTCTACAAGACGCTTCATTACGAACGGTTTGAAAAGTTCGATTGCCATTTCTCTCGGAAGTCCGCATTGATAAAGCTTGAGTTCCGGTCCTACGACTATAACCGAACGTCCGGAATAGTCTACACGCTTACCGAGAAGGTTTTGACGGAAACGTCCTTGCTTACCTCTGAGCATTCCGGAAAGAGATTTGAGTTCTCTATTGCCTGCGCCCAAAACGGCTTTACCTCTTCTGCCGTTGTCAATAAGTGCGTCAACGGCTTCTTGAAGCATTCTCTTTTCGTTTCTTATAATAAGATCGGGAGCTCCGAGTTCTATAAGTCTTCTTAATCTGTTGTTTCTGTTGATAACTCTTCTATAAAGATCGTTTAAGTCAGAAGTAGCAAATCTTCCGCCTTGGAGTTGCACCATAGGACGAAGATCCGGCGGAATAACCGGCACGACGTCGAGTATCATCCATTCCGGACGAGAACCGCTCTTTTTAAAAGCTTCTACTATCTCTGCACGTTTTGCAGCTTTAAGTTTTTTAGGTCCGGTTGGGTTGTTTTCGAGTATTGCTTTGAGTTCTTTGCTTTCTTTTTCTAAGTCGATCGCCATGAGAAGTTCTTTTATAGCTTCTGCACCCATACCGACTTTAAAAGATCCTGCGCCAAAATTTTCTAAAGCTTCTTGATACTCTCTTTCGTTGATAACTTGCTTGTATTCGAAGCCCGAAGTGCCCGGATCGAGCACTACGTAGCTTGCAAAGTATAATACTTGTTCGAGTTGTTTAGCACCCATATCGAGAATTTGACCTATTCTCGAAGGGGTACCTCTAAAATACCAAAGGTGAGATACCGGAGCTGCGAGTTCGATGTGTCCCATTCTTTCTCTTCTTACCTTAGAAAGTGTTACTTCTACACCGCACTTATCGCAAATTATTCCTTTATATCTAACTCTTTTGTACTTTCCGCAGTGACATTCCCAGTCCTTTGTAGGTCCAAAAATTCTCTCGCAAAAAAGTCCGTCTCTCTCTGGTTTTTGTGTTCTGTAATTTATAGTTTCCGGCTTGGTTACCTCTCCGGAAGACCAGCTTCTTATTTTCTCGGGAGAAGCAACGCCTATTTGTATCGCATCGAAATTATTAAGTTCGAACATTTAATTTACCTCCCAAAAATTACTTTTCTTCGTCGTCAAAATCTTCAAAGTCGTCGAAGTCGTCAAAATCGTCGAAGTCGTCGAACATATCTCCCGACTTAAACTCAAAGTTATCGTCGGTATCAAAATCGTCGTCATCGTCAACGAGTTCTCCAAAGATGTCGTTTTCGATATCGAGATCGTCATCGTCTTCTTCTGCATTTCTAAATAAATCAACTTCTTCGATATGTTCTCTTTCTCTAACCGGTGCACGCATATCGACTTCGTCGTTAAAGAGCTCTTTAAGAGAGAGTTCTTCTCCGCCTTCCGTCAACACCTTCATGTCGAGAGCCAAACTCTGTAATTCTTTGAGTAAAACCTTGAAAGCTTCCGGAATGCCGGGTTCGCTTATATCGTTACCTTTTACGATAGATTCGTAAGTTTTGGTTCTTCCTACTACGTCGTCGGACTTAACGGTTAAAATTTCTTGAAGGATATGTGCAGCTCCGTATGCTTCGAGTGCCCAAACTTCCATTTCTCCGAATCTTTGTCCGCCGAATTGTGCCTTACCTCCGAGAGGCTGTTGCGTTACGAGAGAGTAAGGACCGGTAGAACGTGCGTGAATCTTATCGTCTACGAGGTGGTGAAGTTTAATCATGTACATGTAACCTACGGTTACTCTGTTTTCGAAAGGTTCTCCCGTTCTTCCATCGTAAAGTTGAATCTTTCCGTCAACTTCTCCGTAAGGGTTTACGAGATTGTTTTCGTTTAAAATTTCTTTAATATCGGCTTCTTTTGCACCGTCGAATACCGGCGTTGCAATCTTCCAACCAAGTTGCTTACATACGTAACTTAAGTGTACTTCGAGCACTTGACCTATATTCATACGAGAAGGAACGCCGAGTGGGTTAAGAACGATTTGTAAAGGAGTTCCGTCTGCAAGGAAAGGCATATCTCTTTCCGGAAGAACTCTCGATACTACACCCTTGTTACCGTAACGTCCCGCCATCTTGTCGCCGACGGAAATCTTTCTCTTTTGAGCAATATAAACTCTGACGAGTTTTTTAACGCCAGGAGCAAGCTCGTCTTTGTTTTCTTTTGTGAATATTTTAACGTCTACTATAATACCTGCTTCGCCGTGAGGAACTCTTAAAGAAGTATCTCTTACTTCTCTGGACTTTTCTCCGAAAATAGCTCTTAAAAGTCTTTCTTCCGGAGTGAGCTCGGTTTCTCCCTTAGGACTTACCTTACCTACGAGAATATCTCCGCTTCTTACTTCTGCGCCGATTCTTATAATACCGTTTTCGTCAAGGTCTTTAAGAGCGTCGTCGCCGACGTTAGGAATATCTCTAGTGATCTCTTCGTCGCCAAGTTTGGTATCTCTGGCTTCGGTTTCGTATTCTTCTATATGGATAGACGTAAATACGTCGTTTTGTATAAGTTTTTCTGAAAGCAAAATTGCGTCTTCGTAGTTGTAACCTTCCCAAGTCATAAATCCGATAAGGATATTTCTACCTAAAGAAAGTTCTCCGTCGCAAGTTGCAGGACCGTCGGCAATTATATCACCTTTTTGAATCTTGTCCCCTACGGCTACGATTGGTTTTTGGTTAAGACAAGTGCCTTGGTTAGAACGCGTAAACTTTTTGAGAATATACTCTCTGTTTACTCCTTCTGCTTCTTCTACGGTAACCTTGTCACCACTAACGGAAGTAACCGTACCTGCTTCTTTAGCGATACA
>JAZNFL010000305.1:0-8068 GCA_045589135.1 Christensenellaceae bacterium | reverse complement strand
TATTTTAATACGATTGGTCGTTGGTAAATTTTTAATTTCTCCCAAAGAATTATCGTAGAAATACATACTGAATTGAGAAGACGTAACGCCGTCTTTTCCGTTAAAATTACCCATGCGCAAGAAAGAATTTCCTTCTTCTTTATCGTATAATACGTAAAGATCGCTCTCTCCTGCATTAACAGAAGTATTTCCTCTATACATATACGCCCCGCCTCTTGGGAACAACGCCACTACGTCCGCACCCGAAAAATTAGCTTCTTTACTCTTTACGTACTCTGTATTTACGGAATAATCGAATGCTTTATCTTTATCTAAAAGATATTGTTTTTTAGTTTGGTAGTCGTTTGCGGTGTAGTCGATTTCTTCGTCTACGGTATTAGAAGAACTTACCTCGGCTTGTTGCATATCGTAACTGCCTATTACTTTGTTAGAAGAAGTTACTTTGACGTTATCAACATCCATATAACGCTTGGTAGAAGTGTATAAATTTTCTCCATCGTAATAATACGTCAAAGTCAATCTGTCTGCAACGTTTGCCGTGGTTACAGGAAGTTCTACTTTAAACTTTTCCCAAGAAAAATCTCCACTGCGACTTATCTCTAAATCTTTTGCGGTATAATCTTTTTGCATTCCACCAACGGAAACACTCGCCACAATGTCGTCGTCCAAATAATAATCTCGACCTTCGTTAACCCTGTAAGAAAACTCTATACTTATCGAGCTTCCCCATTCGCTAAGGTTGTCCAACGCAAAATTTACCGACGTATACGTAGAAAAATTTACACCGTTAAAATTAGCAAGGCGTAAAAATTTATTTTCCGTTTGACCGTCTTGCTCTAATCCGTACTTAAACGCAGAGCCACCGTCGTTAAAAATCGCATTGGATTGCCAAACGCCCTCGTTATAATCTCCCGTTGTGTTTTTGCTCAAATAAACCTTATACGTCTGCGCTAAACCGAGCGAAACAGGAACGTTTATCGGAACAATACAACCGAGCATAAGGGCGACTAGTACAATCGCCAAAATCCTCTTCATGTTACCTCCCAAATTTTAAATATAATTTAGTTATTACGTTTTATTTTATTGCATTATAACTGTGTTATAACATTATAATTTTATCATAACCATACATATATGTCAAGGTCCACAAAAATAGAAAATTATAGCAACTTTTTACCGTCTTTAGTTGACATTTATCAACTGATACCCTATAATAAAAATATGGAAAATTTTGATTTATCGTTATTAAAAGAAGAAGACGCAGAACAAATAGAAAAAATATGCAAAGCTTTAGCTTCTCCATTGCGACTTAAATTTTTAAGACAACTGCACGAAAACCCTATGACTATTACAGAAATAGCAAAAACCAATGGGATTACCAACTCTACGGCTATTTTCCATTTGAACTTAATGATGGACGCAAAAATTCTAAAATGCAAATATATCCCGAGCAAAAAAGGAATAGCTTTGGTTTATTCTTTAAACGTAATAAACTTCATTAAGTTTGAAAGACGCTTTGGGTTGGATTATTCTGACGTTAAAACTTACGTTCAAAACATGAAGGTAGGAATGTACGTAGATTGTTCTCAGTCCACTTGGTTAGGAATAGCCACTAAGCAAAACTTTGTAACGGAAATGGGCGGGTTTTTTTATGAAGGGCGAGAAGATGCAATAATCATATGGACGCAAGGCGGGAAAGTTTCTTACGCTTTTAACAGCTATGCTTTTAACAATGCTGACGTTCAAAAAATAGACTTTTCTTTAGAGATTTGTTCAGAGACGACTTGCTTTAGAAACGATTGGAAAAGCGATATCTTTTTTTCTGTAAACGACGTAGAAGTAGCCCACTATTTATCCCCGGGGGATTTTGGCGGAACTAAAGGCAAATACAACCCCGAATGGTGGCCTCAAAATATGACTCAGTTCGGAAATCTTATATCTATATCCATAACCGATAAAGGAACTTTAGTCAACAACGTCCCCGTAAGCCCGATAACGATAAACGATCTGTCTTTAAGCAAATCCAACGTGCTTACGTTTTCTATATACAACAAAAAAGATTCCGATTACTACGGTGGTTTTAACATATTCGGCAAAGGTGCCGGAAACTACGACCAAGATATAATTATGACCGTACATTATAAATAAGGCATCATCTTATTATAATTTTATCTTTATTGTAAACTACAAACGTCTATTGGTTTATCCATTATAAAAGCCCGCTTACTAAGCGGGCTTTTGATGTTTTTTTATTTGCATAGAAAGATTTTTTGACGTTTTTATTAAATACGCCGTTTGTAATGATAACAAATCTTTAAATATTTTACTCTTTAAAGTTTTTATTGGTAAAAATTTTTAAGCGCCGATTTTTTGCTTAAAGTTTTACCTTTTTTCTTCTATAGAGCGTTTGTAATAAAACAAATACTGCTGAACGTATCCGGAATAATTGCCAAACTTTTCGGTAAAAAAGTCCGCAATTTTATTTCTGTCTAAAAGTTTTCCGTCAAAGTTTTCTTTATAAAGTTTTTCTATCCATGTATCGACCGGGAAGCCTTCCGTCTTGCCAAAACCGAAAAGACTTACGCAATCGGCAACTTTAGGTCCTACACCGTTAAACTCTAACAGAGCCTTTTTAAGCTCTTTGTACGGCAGTTTTTTAAGTTCTTTAAAGTCTACTCCTTTATAAACTTTACTCGATACGTCCACCATAAACTTATCCCTATAGCCAAACCCCAACGCCTTATAAAAACCACAGTCTTGTAAGGATAACCGTTCTGCCTTAGGAAACCCGTAATAAATTTTACCTTTAAACTCTATCGGATTTCCCAATTCTTTACAAAGTTTTTCTATGGTGAGTTTTATGCGTGGAATATTGTTGTTTTGAGATATTATAAAAGAAAACAACGTTTCTTCCGGATCTTGGTTTAAAATCCTTATGCCCTTACCTATATTAGATGCAACGTTTAAAACTTCTACCCCGTAAGACTGAGCTTTTAAAAATACTTCTTTGTAATCTTTATCTAAATCGAAGTAGTTGCGGAAGTAGTCGGGATAATCGCTTTCTATTACCGTCTTATCTCCGTCCTCGTAAACGAAGGCACATTTATCGGTAGAAATAACGACGTATCCGTTTTCTTCTGGAAAAAATCTAAAAACTTGACCGCACTCTAACGTGTCCTTTATATTAAAAAACTCGTTATCTACAATTATTTTTTGCATATAACCCCTTTATCAACAGATATGTAATACAAAAGGAGTTACGTGCGTAACTCCTTTAAATTTTAAATTATTCAGCGTAAACGCTAACTTGTTTTTTATCTTTACCTAATCTTTCGAATTTTACTTTTCCGTTGATTAATGCAAATAAAGTGTCGTCAGTACCAATACCAACGTTATTACCCGGGTGAATTTTAGTTCCTCTCTGTCTTACGAGAATGTTACCTGCCAAAACAGTTTGTCCGTCGGCACGCTTTACTCCAAGACGCTTTGCTGCGCTGTCACGGCCGTCTCTCGAACTACCAACACCTTTTTTGTGGGCAAATAATCTGAATAAAAACATATTATTTTAACCTCCTATAATGTTATTGTTAATTACTTAGCCGAGATCTCTTCGATCTTGACCGCAGTGAACGGTTGTCTGTGTCCTTGCTTCTTTCTCTCGTTCTTCTTAGCTTTGTATTTGAAAACGATAATCTTTTTATCCTTTTCTTGAGAAACTACGGTTCCTACAACCTTGAAGCCTTGAGCGTCGCTACCGAACTTAACACCGTTTTCGTCCGATACGAGTAAAACGTTGAATTCTACCTTGTCTTCTACCTTAGCGTCGAGTTTTTCGAATCTTACTACGTCGCCGACTTTGACAGAATACTGTTTACTGCCGTTTTCGATAATTGCGTACATTTTTTATACCTCCCTGTCCAATCTCGCCGATTATTTTTATAGGGCGACGTCTAAAAAAGACGTTCTTAATTGTTGCCCACTCCGAGCGGTTCCTATATAAGATACCAAATTTTTAAAATAATGTCAACTATAATACATAAAAAACACGCAATTTTACAAACTATTTTTATCATTAAAATTTTTAGGAGGCTTTTTATGGAAGATAAAAAAATTAATTTAGAAGCAATAAACAACGTTTATAAAAACGCACATATTGCACTGCAATCAATATCCAACGTAAGTCCGGAAACTGCAGACCTAAATCTTAAAGAAGAACTTTTACACGAATACGAAGGTTACGAAAAAATAATAGGAGAAATTTCTGCCTTTATGAAGTCTAAAGATTGGCAACCAAAGGACGTAAACCCGTTAAAAAAAGCTATGCTTTGGACTTCTATTAAATTAAACGCTTTAAAGGGCGACGACACGTCCCATATTGCCGAAATGATGATAAAAGGTTCGGTTATGGGCATAACCGAACTTACGCAAATGATAAACGCCGATAACGGCGTTTTAGACGAAGAAGTTTTAAACTTTGCAAAACGCTTAAAAGATTTAGAAGAAGAATACGTAGAAAGACTTAAACAACACCTTTAAAATTTTACCTACTAAAACTTTAACTTATTAGTTTGTAATCGCATTTTGGTTATAACAAAAACCGTTTTAACCTTAACCAAAACAACCGAACGCATCTTTTTGTAAACAAATTTATTAGCTTTTGCAACGTAAAAGTTCGACGGCAATTATTTTCGGCAAAATCCAAATATTATTCGATATAATTAAGCAATATTAATATTATAACAAACGCACAACCACACCATTAAATAACCCTCTGCGAAAGAAAGTCGCAGAGGGCAAATTGTGTTTATACTTTTTGCTCGTAAAACATTAAAAACGTCAAGTGCATTACAGTAAACCCCTTAAAACACGTCGAGAGCATTACTGCAAAATCTTTATTATCGTTAGCCGACGAATTTTATTCTTTTACCTTTTTGACTTAATCTTTACGGTTGTTAATCTATATTTTAAAAAACTTTAAATATATACTCGTATATTCCTATCCACTGAATAACCGCACCTGCCAAAGCAAAAAAATGCCAAATAAAATGACTGCCTTTGCGTTTTAATACGAAAGGTATCATTCCTAACGAATACACTATACCGCCACCCAAAATAAAAAATAACAATCCTAATTGCGAAGGTATCCATTGCGGAATAAAAATTATCCCGCTCCAACCTACCAAAAAGTACAATATTAAATTAATTTTTCTTATTCTCTCCGGTCCAAATACCGCCGTAAGCGTTACACCCGTAATTATTACCGCCCATTGCAAAGAAAATAAAACCATACCCAAAGTATTAGCCATATACACCCAAAATATCGGGGCAAAAGTCCCACCTATCAATAAATATATCGATAAGTAATCGAATCTTCTCCACAAGCGTTTTACTTTACTTTGTCTTTTAAAAGAATGATATAGACAACTATTTAACATAAGAACGAAGGTACATACACCGTAAATTATTGCAGAAAACACTTCTCCAAACGTGTTGCTGTAAATTAAGTTTAAAGCAAGACCTACGCACGCAAGCACAGCGCCTACGCCGTGTGTTACGGCGTTACCAACTTCTTCTAATATAGAACGGTTTGGCAAACTCTTAACCACTTTTTTGACGGTATCTTTTTCTTTAAAATCTTTATTGCTCTCGTAAGCGTTTTGATCTTTGCCGTTGCTACTTTCATCGTTGCAACCTTTTCCGTTACCACCTTTACTACTTTCTGCGTTGCAACCTTTGCCATTATAACTCTCAATATTGCAACTGCAACCCCCTTCTTCTACACGGCATTTATTTTCTTTTATCTCTATAGCAGAATTTTTTTGGATTAAAGCACCATCTTCGTTTGGCAAAGAAGTAAAATTTTCTTTACAGTTTTTCTTTTCGTTTAAATCTTCCATTTTTATTTCTCCTGTACGTTTTAAGTTGTTGTTTGAATTTTAGCGACGTCTTATAAATCCGTCAAAACAAGTATAGCAAATGCAAATAATTAAAAGCAAAGTTTTTTTCTCTAATAAAAAAATCCTTCTCTAATGATAAAAATTTAACTCTCACCACAAGAGAATTTAAGAAAAAACAAGGGATTTTTGAGCATGTTAAAAAAGAGGTGTTTAAATGTGAAAAAATTTTCACAAAAAAAATTTAAAAAAAGTATTGACATTTTCGAAAAATGGTTTATAATAATTAGCAGTTGAGGGTTGAGAGTGCTAACACTCAAAAGCGCAGAGTGCTAACTTTTTGTACCCCCTTAAAACCTCTTACCACTCTACCCTCAACTTTACATAGACGAATACGATAACGTTTCGCACTTTAATCACTAAAAAAGGAAAACTATTAAAAAAACAAAACCTTTAAAATTTTTGTTAAAAGATTTAATAAAAGGTCATATTGGGACGTAGAACTCTATCGGTTTTAATTAACTTATTAACCCCCGATTTAAAGTCTTAAGACTACCCTAAGACGCAACGGATGGTTTAAATAAAACCTTTAAATGATATGCCCAACCATATACCGTTTGAAAATCAAAGCGAAAGTCTAAATTAAAACCTTTAAATGTTATAACCCAATTAAACACAATTTTAAACACAAAATTTTATAGTGCTTACAAACAAGCAAAAATCGACCAAAAACGCAAAATCAAACAACGCACGTTTTATAGCGTTTAACATATATAATTTTTTTATAAAGGAGATTTAATTATGAAAACTTATTTAACAACTAAAAATAACAATTATTACGATTTTTTTGAACAAGCATTCGACGATCTTTTTAAACCCGTGTTTACTTCTAAAACTCAATTTATGAAAACCGATATTATAGAAACTGACAAAGACTACGTAATGCAAGTGGACTTGCCGGGATTTAACAAAGACGAAATTAATTTAAATTTAGAAAACGGCTATCTTACCCTTTCCGCAGAAAAAAAGGTTACAGAAGAAACCACCAACGAAACCGTAAAATTTTTACGCAAAGAAAGAACTACCTCTTCTACGAGAACTTACTTCTTTGGCGATAAAATAAACGAAGAAAACGTAACTGCAAAATACGTAGACGGCGTTTTAACGGTAACCGTACCTAAAAAGACACCCGAACTCCCCAAAGCAAAAAAGATTTGTGTAGAGTAAAAGGTTTTTATCCGAAGTTTAGCCAAGGCTTTACAATAACACAAAATTCTCGTTTTATACTGCAAGACTAACACGGATTAATTTTTAAAATAGATTATACTAAAGTTTTATCTTTTTCTCCTCCTTTTGGCATAAATACTACGTACGTATGCCACAAAAAGGACAGGCTTAATACCACGCCTGTCCTTTTTTATTTAGCCAATGTGCTACGTTTTAATTTTAATTTATAAATTTTTATCGCTTTGCTATCAAAGACAAAACTACCACACGTATTTTATTTAATAACGCCACCATTAATAGTTTTATTCACTAACGTCAACAGTTTTGTTCAACAACTCCCTGTTTTACGATTATTCTTTTACGTATTGATAAGCTATTCTTGGAGAATTACACGCGACGTAAATAGTTCCGCACCTTTTAAATTCACACTTTTCTAACGCTCTTTGCATTATTTTATTGTCTAAATGCGTATCGCATCTTAAATTGTTGCAAATACTTTTACAATACTCTACTATTCTGCTCACTACGCCTTTTTCTTTTCCTATAGATGCAACCCTGTGTATTGCTCCGTATTCGTCTTCGTTAACCCAATGCCCGTCGTAAATATTTTTATAGGTTGGATCTACACCTACGATAAAAGCAAAAACGGCAACGATTTCTTCTTGATTGACAATTTTATATAGATTGCCGTTTTTAATATCTTCCGTTATTATTTTTTCGTTTGGGTATCCACCAGCCCACTGTGTAGGATTTCCGTTATTTGCCATAAACTCCCTGGCGACTGCGTATACGTCTTTTATTTTGTCTAAGTCCGATAGTTTTGCCTTAGTTATCATAAATACTTCTCCTAAACCCCTACGTTTATATTTTACGATATTATTATAGCATAACTTTTGCTTTTAGTATTGAAATTACTTAAAATTTATGTTATTATATATATAGACGTT
>JAZNFL010000304.1:0-2556 GCA_045589135.1 Christensenellaceae bacterium | reverse complement strand
AAGAGAGGTATTTCTTTGCGTTCTTTTGGTAACGAAGATCCTATAAACGCCTTCAAAAAAGAAGGTCTCGAGATGTTCGAAGCCATGACGGCAAGCATTAGAGAAGATACGGTTTCTGCTCTTTTAAAGATAGAGATTAAGAGAGTTCCGCAAAAAGAAGAAAAGAAGAACTTGCAAGAAGCCGGAGGAAGCTCTTCTACCGCAGGAGGGGTTACCATCAGAAAAACTGCAACGGTAGGAAGAAACGATCCTTGTCCTTGTGGTAGCGGTAAAAAGTATAAAAATTGTTGCGGTAAGTAAAAAAGATTTTAAACAATCGTAAAACCGCAAAAATAAGTTTAAGTAAAAAAAAGAGGTCGTTCGCCTCGACAATGGAGTCTAATATGATCAGAACGGATATTTACAGAGAAAAGATCAAAGACTTGAGCCAGACGCTTACAGAAGCTGGCTACTCTCTTTGACATAGAAAATCAAAGAATTAAATTAAAAGAATTAGAAGCCGAACAAGAAAAGCCGGAAGTATGGCAAGATTTAGAAAAATCTAAGACTCTTGCAAGGCAAATACAAGCTATAAAAAATAAGCTCGACGCATACGATAAAGCTTTAAAAACGATAAACGACGCAGAAGAAATGGTCGTTTTGGCAGAAGAAGAAAACGACGATTCTTTTATGGAAGAAGTAGAAGCAGAACTTTCTTCTGCAGAACAAGACATAGAAGAAATCCGTTTAAGAACGCTCTTAAAAGGCAAATACGACGGGCTTAACGCAATAATGACTTTACACGCAGGTGCAGGTGGTACGGAAGCGTGCGATTGGACGGAAATGCTTTACAGAATGTATATGTATTACGCTCAAAAACACGGTTACACTCTTACCGAATTAGATAGGCTCCCCGGTGACGAAGCAGGAATAAAGAGCATAGCTTTTAAGATCGAAGGAGAAAACGCTTACGGATACTTAAAGGCAGAAAAAGGCGTACACAGATTGGTACGTATATCTCCTTTTGATTCTAACGCAAGAAGACACACTTCGTTTTCTTCGGTAGAAGTTATGCCGGAGATTATCGAAACGGACGAAATAGTTATTAGACCGGAAGAAATAAAGGTCGATACTTACCGTTCGAGCGGGGCAGGTGGACAGCACGTCAACAAGACGGAATCTGCAATACGTATTACACACTTACCAACAGGTATTATTGTTGCGTGCCAAAACGAAAGAAGCCAAATTCAAAACAGAGAGCAAGCGATGAGCATGCTCATGAGTAAACTTATAGAAAAGAGAGAGTCCGAGCGTTTAGAACAGGCGCAAGAGTTAAAAGGTTCTATCAAAAAGATAGAATGGGGCAGTCAAATAAGAAGTTACGTTTTCTGTCCGTATACCCTTGTTAAAGACCACAGAACGGGTTGCGAATGTTCGGATATCCAAAGAGTTATGAACGGAGAAATCGACGAATTTATAGTTGATTATTTAAAGAAATCATAATGTTATACGAAGACGTAATAAAAGATTATCAAATTAAGCCGGATGCGATTATTTTGGGCATAGAGTCTTCTTGTGACGAAACCGCAGCGTCCGTCGTCAAAGGCGGTAGAGAAATTTTATCGTCGGTCATAAAAAGTTCGTGTTCTCAGCACGTTCGTTTTGGCGGTGTCGTGCCGGAAATCGCTTCAAGGGCTCATACCGAAGCCATAGCAATAGCCGTCGAAGAAGCTCTTAAAGAGGCAAATTTGACGCTTTCTCAAATAGACGCAATTGCCGTTACTTACGGGGCAGGGCTATTAGGGGCGTTGCTCGTAGGCGTTTCTTACGCAAAGACGCTCGCTTATTCCGTCGGTATACCGCTTATTCCGGTAAGCCATATAAGGGGGCACGTTTCGGCATCCTTACTTGCGGATAAAGAATTAGATCCACCGTTTATAAGTCTATTGGCGAGTGGTGGACATACGGCTATTATCGTCGTGGACGAATACGGCAAGTATCAAATTTTGGGAGAAACTTTAGACGACGCCGTGGGAGAATCTTTCGATAAAGTCGCAAGGGTTTTAGGATTGGAGTATCCCGGTGGACCGAATATAGAAAAATTGGCTTTGCAAGGCAAAGACGTTGTATCTCTTCCTAAGATGCTAAAAGGAAACGGCGGATATAATTTTTCTTACAGTGGATTAAAAACGGCAGTTATAAATTACGTTCATCGTCAAGAAATGATGGGCTTAGAGTATAACAAAGCAGACGTAGCCAATTCTTTTCAGTGTGCGGCAATAGACGTTCTTACGGATAAAGCCATAGAGGCTGCAAAAGAATACAAGTTAAAAACTATAGCCGTAGGTGGCGGTGTTGCGGCAAATGGGTATTTGAGAGAAACTCTATCCCAAAAAGCTAAAAAGAGTAATATTAAAGTCGTTTTACCTCCTAAAATTCTATGTACGGACAACGCTGCAATGATTGCAGCAGAAGGGTATTTGAGATATTTGCAAAGGGATTTTGCACTTCTTGACTTAAACGCAAGTGCAAACGTAAGTTTAAAATAACGTTTTTATAGGTTCGGTTAAAAGTAAG